>JAQXFQ010000090.1 GCA_029005175.1 Bacillota bacterium | reverse complement strand
CCCCGACCCATCACAGATAAATTATGCTGAGGAACCTATCTGCAACGCCCATATATATTCGCCGACTGATTATGTGGGCAACATTATGGAACTTTGTCAGGACAGACGCGGCGTATTCAAGGGCATGGATTATATAGATACCGACCGAGTGGATATTCACTATGTGCTTCCGCTTAATGAGATTGTTTATGATTTCTTTGATGCACTCAAGAGCCGTACCAAGGGTTATGCGTCGTTTGATTATGAGCCGGCGGGATACCAGCGCTCCAACCTTGTCAAGCTGGACATGATGCTCAACGGCGACGTTGTGGACGCGCTTTCATTTATCGTTCACACCGACAAGGCATATACCCGCGCCCGCAAGATGACTGCAAAGCTCAAGGAGCATATACCGCGCCAGCTTTTCGAAGTGCCCATTCAGGCGGCTGTGGGCGGCAAGATTATTGCGCGCGAAACAGTAAAGGCTATGCGCAAGGATGTGCTTGCCAAGTGCTACGGCGGCGATATTACGCGTAAAAAGAAGCTGCTGGAAAAGCAGAAGGAAGGCAAAAAAAGAATGCGTCAGCTTGGTTCGGTGGAGGTGCCTCAGGAGGCATTTATGGCAGTTCTCAAGCTGGATGAAGAATGAGGTTTGCTTTGATGAATGTTGTTATAATGATACCATCGCTCAACCCTGACGAAAAGCTTGTCAATTATGTTGACGCTTTATCACGTGAGGATTTCAGGCACATTCTCGTAATAAATGACGGCAGCTCAGAGGAATATAACGGCATATTCGACCGCCTGAAAAGCTACGAAAAATGCACCGTGATTTCTCACGATGTCAACAGGGGAAAAGGGCGTGCTCTCAAAACCGGTATGGAATATGTGCTGACGCATTTTCCCGACTGCGTTGGAATAGTTACAGGCGACGCCGACGGTCAGCACCGATTGATTGATACAATTCATGTGGCAAATGCTCTTGAGGAAAAGGACGACAGGCTGGTGCTTGGCGCACGTAATTTTAATTCGGGCAATATTCCTGCGCGCTCGTCATTCGGCAACAAGCTGACTTCGCAGGTATTTGCGCTGATGTTTGGGCAGAAGCTTATGGATACCCAGACGGGGCTGAGAGGAATTTCGCTCAAGCTGATTCCCAAAATGCTCCAGGTGAGCGGCGAGCGGTTTGAGTACGAAATGAATATGCTTATAGAGTGCCGCAAACAGAAAATAGAGATATTCGAAGTGCCGATTGAAACCGTTTACATAGATGAAAACAGCAGCTCACACTTTCGCCCTGTGGTGGATTCGGTCAAAATCTACTGGTTGATATTCAAGGGATTTTTCTCATTCGCTTTTACATCGGTGTCGTGCACAGTGCTGGATTTGCTGCTGTTTCAGCTTTTTATCGCTTTCATACTTCCCCAAACGCTGGCTCACCGCATTTTGATTGCTACGACAATAGCGCGAGTGATTTCTTCTGTCGCTAATTTTTTGGTAAATAAAAATGTGGTTTTCAAAAAAAGGGGCAGTCTTGTTTCGTCCGCAGTAAAATATTACATACTGGTTGTAATTCAGATGTTAATTTCGGCTTATGCTGTCACATGGCTATTTAATTGGCTTGGCTGGGGTGAGGTGATTCTCAAGGCAATGGTGGATACTACCCTCTTTTTTGTCAATTATTTTATTCAAAAAAATATTGTATTTAGAAATAAAACAAATAAATAAAACAAATAAATAAAACAAATAAATAAAACAAGCTGCGATATTCAAACGAGAATTATCGCAGCTTGTTTTATTCCAATATATCTTTTTTGTCGATAAATTCGATACGAACGGCGGTTCCTACGCCGGCAGCGGATTGAATTGAAATTTTATGTCCCAGCCTGTCGAGAATTTTTTTGGAGAGATACATGCCGATTCCGGTCGCCTTTTTATCTCTGCGGCCGTTGCAGCCTGTAAAGCCGTTGTCAAACACGCGCGGCAGATCCTCTGCGGCAATGCCTATGCCCGTATCGCTCACAATGAGCGCAGTGCAGGAACCGTTGCCCTCGGCATGTATGGAAATACTGCCCGAAGATGTGTATTTTATGGCATTCGAGATTATTTGCTCTATTACAAAACAAAGCCATTTTTCATCGGTGATAACTGTCGCATTGATTGGCTCAAGGTTGAGCGAGATTTTTTTGCGTATAAAAAGCGGCGCATATTTTCGCACGGCCTGTTTCACTATGCTCTCAAGACTGTATTTTTTTATTATATAATCGGTAGACTGACTTCCCGTGCGCAGATATGCGAGCACCATTTCAACATATTGCTCAATGCGAAAAAGCTCCGCGCCTATTTCACGGCTGAGAGGGCTGTCCTCGCCCTGCAAAATAAGATTCATGGCGGCGATAGGCGTTTTTATCTGGTGCGCCCAGGTGGTGTAATAGTCTGTCATATCGGATTTTTCCCGGTCATACCCGGAGATAAGCTCTCTCCGCTCATTATATAAAATTCGCACCAATTGTTCATAATCCCGCGCAATCAAGCCCTGAGGTGCAGGCAGCTCGTCACATGAAATTATGATACGTTTTTCCTGTGAAATCAGCTCAATATGAGTGCGGCGAAATTTTAAAAAATTGGCAAGCTGTATAGCAAATTCCGCTGCGCCACAGATTACGGCGGCGTATAATATTGCGTGCATAGGCGCACCATCGAGATAAAGCACGACTATAAACACCACTGCATAAAATACCTGCATAATTATGCGCGGCAGCTTTTCAGATATAAAAATTTTTATTAGGCTAAAATTATTCTTACACATTTGACGCACCTCTTTCGCCCACCATATAGCCGATGCCCTTTTTTGTGGTGATGAGATTTTCCACACCGTATTCCGCAAGCTTCCGGCGGAGTCGGTTTATGTTGACGTTGAGGGTGTTTTCGTCTACAAATATATCTGTCTTCCACAGCCGCTCCATCAAAAAATCGCGGCTGACTGCCTTGCCTTTATTTTCAAAAAGAATCTGAAGAATTCGGTATTCATTTTTGGTGAGGTCGATTTTTTTGCCGTTGAATACCGCCGTAGCGTCTGACAGATTGAGCATAATTCCGCCTGCTTCAAGATAGTCCGCATTTTCGGCGAAGTCATATGTACGTCTGAGCAGAGCCTGAACCTTGGCGTTGAGAACATTTAGGTCAAAAGGCTTGGTAACATAATCGTCACCGCCCATATTCATGGCCATTATCATGCTCATGTTGTCGTTTACTGAGGATATAAAAATAATAGGAACCTTGGAAATTTTGCGGATTTCGCTGCACCAGTGAAATCCGTTAAAAAACGGCAGAGATACGTCCATCAGCACGATGTGAGGCGAAAATTCATTAAATTCAGATGTGATATTGCTGAAGTCTGACGGGCTGTGAACCTGCATGCCCCACGTCGCAAAGTGCTTGCTCAGCACGGTGCATATGGTTTCATCGTCCTCTACAATCATTATTTTATACATAATCTTTCCCTTTGTGGTTTTTTCACATCATACGCAGACCTTTAGGATATTTATTTTTCAGTCTGCCGCCTGAGCATTTGCCGAAGCCTGTGACAGCGTTTTCGCATGCTACCGCTGTATAGCCCTTGAATTGGTCTGATACGTTAATTTCCTCACCTTTCAGGAATGCTTTCAGTTCCGCGCTGTTTGGTTCAAGTGAAACTATCCGGTTACATTCGTCGCTCTTTGCCGCCATAAACAGTGCATGGGCAGGTTCAATGCGGTTTCGCATGACTTCACCCAGCAATACTCCGCCGCGCAGAACTCCCAACCCGGCGGTATCGGGCATGTCATCGGGAATTATGTAGCAATTATCGCCTATCTGCACTATATTCCCGTAAGGCTCACTCTCGAAGCATTGTCCGAACAGCTCTGCGGCGGATTTTTCCCCGTCGGTAGGTTTACCGCGTTTGACAGCAAATGATGAGTTTATTTTCTCCCCGCATTTTTGAAGCTTGGCGGCAAAATGCCCCTCGCCGCCGTCCATAGGGAATATTCTGCGGCTGAGAGTGAGGTCGTATTTGTCGCTGCGGTTGAAGCCTGCGCGCCCGAAAGAAACACCGCTGTCCACGATTGAGAATTCGGGGTGTTTATCGAGAAATTCAGCTATAACATCCTCGTTTTCGCAAAAAGAAAATGTGCAGGTGGAATACACCAATACGCCGCCGTCTGCCACGCACTTGGCAGCACTGTCGAGTATGGCAAGCTGGCGCACGGCGCAGGCTGCGGAATGCTCAGGAGTCCACTCGGAAACTGCAATGCTGTCGCGGCGGAACATTCCTTCGCCCGAGCAGGGGGCGTCCACCAATACCCTGTCAAATACGCCCTCCAGCTTGTCGGCCAGCGTATCGGGGTGGGTGTTGGATACCACGCAGTTGCGTATGCCCATGCGTTCGACGTTTGAGAGCAGAATCTGTGCCCGCTTGCGGACATATTCGTTGCTCCACAGCAGTCCGTTTCCGTTCAGGACGGCGGCGATCTGAGTGGATTTGCCCCCGGGCGCGGCGCACATGTCGAGGATTTTTTCGCCGGGCTGCGGGTCAAGAATTGTCACCGCCGACATAGCGGAAGGCTCCTGCGAATAAAACGCGCCCGCATGGTGCCACGGCGAATTACCTATGCCGCCCTCCTCTGAATTTAAGTAAAATCCGCTGGGAGAAAATTCACATTTTGTTAAATCCAATCCAAGCAGATTGTAATCTTCCGTGTTAAATTTAAGAGTGTTTATGCGTATTCCGCGTTTGTGAGGAAAATCGTAGGATGCAACGAATTCATCAAATTCGCCTCCAAGCATTTCCTTCATTTCGCGGAGAAATTCACTGTGAAGCTGTATATTGCTCATCTCCTTAATTTGTATGAATCGGCAGACTGACGCGGAACGTGCTGCCCTTGCCCAATTCGCTTATCACTGAAATTTCGCCTCCGGCAAGCTCCACGATTCGCTTGACTATCGACAGTCCCAAGCCGTTGCCCTCTGATTTGTGAGAGGTATCGCACTGATAAAATTTGTCAAATATTTTCTTTACGGTTTCCGAGTCCATGCCTTCGCCGCAGTCGATTACATCAATTACAGCCTTGTCGTCCTTTTTGCGGCAGCGTATCGACACGATACCGCCCTCGGGAGAGAATTTTATAGCATTTCCTATGAGATTTATCCACACCTGCGACAGCATTTCCTCATTAAACAGGTATTTTATCTCGTCCAATTCAAGCGAAAGCTCTATATTTTTTGCGCTCCATTGCTTTTCTAATATAAGTACGGCTCGGCGGATTTGTTCATCAAGGTCAAATTCGGTTTTATCCGTGACGATCTGCTGATTTTCAAATTTAGTCAACATCAGTATGTTTGCGGAAAGGCGCGCAAGTCGGTCGGATTCGTCAACTATTATGTCAGTGTATTCCTTGCGCTGTTCGTCCGTTAACATGTGACGGTCGTTGTCCTTTTGCAATTGACGGGCAAAACCTCGTATTGAAACAATGGGCGTTTTGAATTCGTGTGAAAAATTGTTGATAAAATCATTGCGGAATAATTCGGTATTCTCCAATTCTCCCGCCATGCTGTTGAAGCTGCGCAATAAATTGTTAAGCTCGCCGATAGTCGTCTGGTCGGTCACGCGAACGTCGTAATGTCCCTTTTTAATTTCTTCGGTTGCGTCAATGAGCCGACGCAGGGGAGTTAAAACAAATTTGCTCACAGCCGCCGCCATAATAGTCCCTATAAAAATACAGACGCCCAGCGTGACAAACGGGAGGATTAAAGGAGTGAAAACTATCATGGGAAAGAGTCCGATATGATATAATATCACCATGATAAGTGCGGTAATCAGGCATGTGAGCGTTAATATGCCGAATACGAATGTTGTAAATGCGGTGCGCAGCGAGCGGAATGTGCGATAATTGCGCTCACTGATCTCATCTTTTACGACCATCTTACAGCGCCTCATGCTTTTGCCACCGCCTTGTAGCCTAATCCGCGCACTGTTATTATCTCAAAATCATCATTTCCCTTTAATTTGTCTCGCAGGCGGTTGATATGTACATCTACGGTGCGTTCGTCGGTGTCGCTGTCCATGTCCCACAGCTCGTCCATAAGCTGACGGCGGGTGAATACCTTGTTTTGGTAGGAGAGCAGCTTGAATATAAGCAAAAATTCCTTCTGCGGCAGTTCGGTGATAACGCCGTCTTTTTCCACAGTCATCGCATCATAGCTTAGTTTAGTGCCGCCTATGACAAGGCAGCGTTCGTGGGCGATTTTTGCGCGGCGCAGAAGAGCTGAGATTCTGAGCAGCATTTCTTCTTCGTCCACCGGCTTGACCATATAATCGTCAGTGCCCGCTATAAATCCGGCGCGTTTGTCCGCCTGAGCCTCTTTTGCCGTCACCATTAATATCGGAATTTCGCAGTTGCCCTCGCGGAGTGTTTTGGTGAATTCATAGCCGTCCATTCGGGGCATCATTACGTCAAGCACGATAAGGTCAACCTGTTTTTTTTCCATCATGTCAAGTGCCTCAATGCCGTCACATGCTGAAATTACGTTGTAACCGCCCTGAATCAGCACTGTTTCCATCAGTCGGCGTGTGTGTTTATCGTCCTCAACTACCATTATGTTAAACATCTTATCAACTCCCCGTGGAATAAATCATAATTTATCTGCGTAACGTCCACTCGCAAATCTTCGATTTTCTCGTTAGT
>JAQXFQ010000089.1 GCA_029005175.1 Bacillota bacterium | reverse complement strand
ACCGCGCCCTCTATCATGGCTCTTACTAATGTTTCCTTTTTTATATAAACCAATCCTTTCAATCACAAAGCTGAACATTTATGAATTATATGATATACGATTTTGTTTGAAATATAAAGGGGCAATTTCGTTAAAATGTGCAAATAGGGCAAGCATACAGTAAATCATAATTTACAGTAGCACTAAAGTAGGACACCTACAATGGGAATCCAAGGGGGCAGGCCCTCTTGGCGGGGTCGAGGGGCAGCGCCCTTCGTGGGGGTGTGGGGGCAAAGCCACCACAAAACTAAAGTGCAAGAAAAATTTGCAATAGGAAAATGCACCCATGCGAAGCCCATAAAAGACTAACAAGAAAATCTTTGATTTTCGAGTGGACGTTACGCAGCTAAATTATAATTTACCATAATAATCAAAAAGCATGTGTGTGAATAAAAAACGCAGGGCGGCGATTCGATAATCGTTTTGCCCTGCGTTTTTTTACTACTAATTAAATTTTTACCTCAATTAAAAACTGCCGCTGGAGCCACCGTGGGTTGTGCCCGAGGAGCTGACGTGAGTGCTGCTGCCGCCGCCCGAGTCGTTGTCATCAGACTTGGGTCGCTCCGTCCTTGTAACTACATGATACAGGAACAAGTCGGAATTTTGTGTAAGGCGCATGCTGTTGGGGACGCTGTAGCTTGCCGCATTATTCTGAGCGCGTACAGACTTCAGTTGGTTTTTCATAGAGCTTACAACAATAAACGAGATAATTGCACCCGCTGTCAAAGCAATCGCCAGAAACATGAAAAATGGGAAATCGCCCTTTGGCAAGTTGCCGGAATCATATGGCTTATCTGTTTTTGCCTGCGTTATATAATCGTCGCACAAATCCGCAAATGTCTCGAAAGCATCTGCGTAATTGCCGTCGCTCAGGTCGGGCTTGAACTGTTCCACAATGTATTCCTGCCCCGCATCGGTGAAGGTATCTATGCCGCTGCCGCAGGTACTGATTGCCCATTCTCTGTCGTCCATGGCAACCAGCAGGAGAATGCCGTCTCTGTCATCGCCGAAGCCGTAGCCGTTGTAATCATAAAAATCATCTGCGTACTCGGTAGCGGTCTTTCCCTCAAGGGAATTAATTGTAACAATTACGACATCCATCAGCTGACGCTCGCTGATTTCGTCCAGCTTGGCGCGCAGATAGAGTGCATCTTCAAAATCGGTGAGCAAATCGGCATTGTCCACAAGGCGGGGAAGCTGCCTTACGGCCGGTATTTCACTTGTTATTTCGTTTGCTTCTTCGCCTGATGCAAATGCAGGTGCGGCTGAAATGCATATCATCATCACAGCCATGAATAAGGCTATGATTCTTTTCTTCATTATGCCCATTGTGATACCTCCTTAAAGCAGCCAGAGCAGTGAAAGCACGGCAAACACCGCCGCGCCGATAGCGCCTGCGATCGCTCCGAACCATTTCCAGTATGCGTTCTTATCCAGCGGAAGATTTCCGACAAATTTGCCGGTCTGTCCGTTCATGGCAAATATGTACTGTTCGCCGTTCCACGAGGTTGTGAGCAGCCAGACGGGATACAGCGCATATTTTGCCTTGCTGTTTGAGAGCTGAATGCTGGTGCTTTCGGGGGTTACAGAAGCATATCCGTTTACGGTGGAGGCAAATTGAGCTTCCGTGCTGCTTTTTATGCGCTGATTTGCGCGATCTATGCTCTGCTCGGCGGTAACATCGTATTTATCGGCGAAGTATCCCGAGAGATAAGCTGTCTGGAAGTCCACCGCTTCGTTAAAATTGAACGGCTCGATAGATTCCATCAGATCGTCGGCCATTTTTGACGAGCCGTCAACGGGGACATGCTCAAAAGCTATGTTGCCGCCGCGTATGATTGAATAGAAGCTGGTATCGGTGTAGTCGTAAGTACTGTCGCTCCAAACGCGCACACGGGTGGCCTTGTAGCGTATGTTTGCGTCAGCCTCCGCGTCAAACAGCCAGAACGGCACATATACACCCTTGATTTCGTCAATGTGATTCTGATCCCTAAATACCTTTGGCAGCAGTTTTTTGCCCTGCAGATGTCTGTTAAAGGCTTCCTTTGCAGCTTTTTTATCCAGCTTGAATGGAATCACATAATCCGGGCGAAGGTCGCCGCTGAACTTTCCCGCCATAACCACGGGATTGTCGCAGAACGGGCAGTGTGTGGCGGCAGTGGTATTGTCACACACTATTTCGCCGCCGCAGGAATTGCAGACGTATACCGACAGATTATCTGTCTCGCCCTCATGCCACTCGTTGCCGGGTGTTGATTCCCAATTCATATCGTCTGCCGGCTGGTTGTTGAGCACGTTGTCGTAATCTTTGAGAGTCTGCATGTCAAATTCTGTATCGCAGTAGGGGCATTTCATTTTTTGCAATGAGCTGTCAAATTCTATCTTGCCCCCGCAGCAGGGACATTTATATTCGAGTAAGGTTGCACTCATAAATAACTCCTCGATTCTTTGTGTATAGATAAGCCACCGACCGCGCGGGAATTAATATTGAAAAATTCTCGTAACAAGATCGGCGGCTTTTGAAAATTATTTAAGTAAGATTTTAGTAATGCGATAAATCATAATTTATCTGCGTGACGTCCACTCGAAAATCAAAGATTTTCTTGTTAGTCTTTTTATGGGCTTCGCATGGGTGCGTTTTCCTATTGCAAGTTTTCCTTGCACTTTGGTTTTGTAGGGGCTTTGCCCCTACGACCCCACCAAGGCGCTGCCCTGGACCCGCCAAGAGAACCAGTCCCCTTGGATTCCCGGCGTTGCGTACTCTCCGCTAAATTATGATTTACTGTATATCGTTGCTGTCGAATCTATCGCCGCATTCGGGACAGAACTGCGGGGGATTGTGCGGGTCGTTGGGAGTCCAGCCGCATTTATCGCAGCGATAAAGCGGTGCGCCTGCCGGCTTGGGCTTGCCGCAGTTCATGCAGAATTTGCCCTGGTTTACCGTGCCGCAGGAACATGTCCAGCCGTTTGCCTCGGGCTTGGGCTTGCCGCAGTTTACACAGAATTTGCCTGTGTTTTCAGCACCGCAGGAGCATCTCCAGCCGCTCGACGCGGGAGCAGACTGCTGTGCGGCTTGCTGCTGCGCGGCTCGCTGCTGTGCGGCTTGCTGCTGAACGCCTGCGTTGTAAAAGCCCTGGGCAGCACCAAATCCGCCTGCGCCGCCGCCTGCGTTCATGGCCATGCCCATGCCGAAAAATCCGTTTATTGCGCCGTTGGGATTTGCAGCAGCGTCTTCCATTGAGTTGGCAGTTGCGTCTGTTATACGACCGGCCATCATAAAGGGATTGCTGCCTATTGTGGCGGCATCTTCCATCTGATTTATCTTCTTCATATCCTCTTCGGTGAGGGTGATGGGGCTAAGGGAGATCGTCTGAACGGTAATGCCTCTGTTTTCTATCCATTGGTTTTTAAGAGTGTTGTTTATTGCGTCTTTCAGCTCGGCGGTGTGAGCGGGAATCTGAGTCGGGCGAAGCTCCAGCTCGGAAAGTGCCGCGAATGCCGGCTGCAAAGCGTCAATGAATTCTGCCTTTAACTGAGAGTCAATTTGATCTCTGGTAAATTCACGTTCCACATTGCCGCATACCTGTGTATAGAAAAGCAGCGGGTTGGTTATTTTGTATGAATAAATACCGTTGCATCTGACCTGGACGGTTCTTCTCATGTTTATGTGCTTGTTTACAACGTCAAACATAAATGGGTTGGCAGTGCCGAACTTGTTGTCCATGATTTCCTTGGTGTTGAAGTAATAGATGCGCTGATCCTTGCCGGTGTCTCCGCCGTATGCAAATCGTCTGCCTATCTGTGCAAAGGTCTGCTTAATGCTCTCGCCCAGGCTGCCCGCGAAAATGCTCGGCTCGGTGGAGGTGTTATATGTAAACTGACCGGGTTCGGCGCATACCTCCACGACTTTGCCCTGCTCGACAATGATCATGCACTGTCCGTCGGCTACGGCGATACCCGAGCCGTTGGAAATGATGTTGTCACTGCCCTTTGTGTTTGATGAGCGGCTGCTTACGCGCTTTTGACCCTTTACCACGAGAGTGTTCTTGTCCAGGGCGTCACAATAGAAAAATTCCTTCCACTGGTCGGCCATAACGCCGCCGGCTGCTCCGATTGCTGCTTTAATAAGTCCCATAATTGATGAAACTCCTTTCAAAAATTTTTAAATAGATTAAGATATTAAACGCAAGTGAGATTATCTCTCGCTTTTAATTCATTTGCTATTGCTTTGGAGGGAATACATCGTTATTTTTTGCCGAGTAGGGGTTTTTGTTTTGCTTGGGCGAATCAGGCGTATTGCTGCACCTGTTTGCCTGCCGGATAAATAACGTGAATATTAATGTAAACAAAATCCATGCTGCGAGTGCTGCCCAAAAGAACCAAATAGACCATCCGAATTGGAAATGAAGTATAAGCAAAATCCACGCCGGAATTGACCATTGAAGGTTCAGCAGTAAATTGAGCAGCCAGACCGCAATAAGACTGCCGCTGAAGCTTGTTTTTCTCACCTGATGACCTCTTTTCCGAATTATAAATTTACGGCATTATACCGCATAAACTTATAGTACTTCGTTAATTGTTGATAAAAGCATTATATCATAAAAATTATTTATGTGCAACATTTTTTATAAAAGTCAGTTATACTAATTTTGTATTAGTACCATAGGCTCGGCGTATGAATTGAAAGATTTACCGCAAAGCCCGCAGAATATCCGCCTGATTAATTATTAAGGAAATTGCAAATGTATTGACAATATCATGTGAAAACTGCTATAATGTAAGTTACAAAAATATGTTTGTCAGCGTATAATGAGTAAATTTATACTATTAATATATGGAAGGGGCGGTATGTAAATGGTGAGAAGTATGACGGGTTACGGTCATGCTCAAAGGAATGTCCGGGGCAAGGATATAACCGTTGAGATAAAGTCGGTCAATCATAAATTTTTTGATTTTTCGGTGAGAACCTCCCGCGGATATTCTTTTATTGAGGATAAAATAAGAAGCTTTGTCAAGGAGAGAATCTCGCGCGGCAAGGTCGATGTGTATGTGTCGATAGTCAACGTGGACGAAGCTGCGGCAGACGTTGTACTCAATGAATCCCTGGCGGCGGGATATGTGGCGGTGCTCAGGCAGCTGGGCGAAAAATTCGGACTGGCGGATGACATATCCGTGAGCACGGTGGCAAGATATTCCGACATATTTAACGTGAAAAAGCAGACCGAGGACGAGGACGAAGTCTGGGCGGCTGTGAGCGAGGTGCTGGGCGAAGCGGTAAACGGCTTTATCGCCATGCGCGAGGCTGAGGGAGCAAAGCTCTATGACGATGTGGTCGGCCGCATGAACAGCATACTTGATACGGTGCAGAAAATTGAAGAGCGTTCACCGCAGACGCTGGAGGACTACTCCGCACGGCTTCGGGCAAAAATCGAGGAGCTTAAGGGCGATACCGCCATTGACGAGCAGCGGCTGCTCACCGAGATTGCAATATTTGCCGATAAGATAGCTGTGGATGAGGAAACGGTTCGTCTGCGCAGCCATTTTGATCAGATGCTCAGCATGCTGGATTCCGGCGAGGCGGTGGGGCGCAAGCTCGACTTTATAGTACAGGAGATGAACCGGGAAGCCAACACCATAGGCTCCAAGGCTCAGGACGCCGAAATCGCGCACATGGTGGTGGAGATAAAATCTGAAATAGAAAAAATCCGCGAGCAGATTCAAAATATAGAATAAATCGGAGGGAAGCCGCATGAAGTTAATTAATGTAGGCTACGGCAATATGGTGTCGGTGAGCCATATCATCGCCATAGTAAGCCCGGATTCCGCCCCCATAAAGCGCATGGTGCAGGACGCCAAGGAACGCGGCACAGCCATTGACGCCACCTTTGGCAGGCGCACCAAGGCTGTTATAGTCACCGACAGCGACCATGTTATTCTGTCGGCAATTCAGCCCAAGCATATAGCCAACCGAATGAATGACCACGAGGATGACGCGCAGGAAGCTGCGGGCAGTTTGGACGAAAGTGAGGAAATTGAAGAGGATGAACAGTAAAGGTCTTATAGTTATAGTTTCGGGTCCTTCCGCGTCGGGCAAGGGCACGGTGGTAAGCCGCGCGCTGGAAAAATCCGATGAGGCGAGAGTGGAGCTGATGCTGTCTGTTTCCATGACAACACGCGGCATAGGCAAAAACGAAGTTGACGGCGAGTCGTATTATTTCGTTGACAAAGACGAATTCGAGCGCAATATAGCCGACGACAATCTGGTGGAATACAACAGCTATGCCGGTGAGTATTACGGCACTCCGCGCGACAAGGTGGAGGCGTGGCTGGAAAACGGCTGCAACGTCATTCTGGAAATAGACATCAACGGCGCAAAGCAGGTGCTTGAAAAGTATCCCGACGCGGTGACGGTCTATATCCTGCCGCCGTCCTTCCAGGAGCTGGAATACCGCCTGAGAAGCCGCGGACGCGACAGTGAGGAGAAAATCCTCTACCGTCTGGCTAAAGGCAGGGAAGAAATTCCCGAAGCTCATTGGTATGATTACATACTGGTCAATGAGATAATCGAGGAATCAGCGGATGATTTGTTAAGCATAATAAAAGCAGAGCAGCACAGACGTTCGCGCATAGAATACAAAATTGATGAGGTGCTTGAAACTTATGGAAAAGATTAAAAGAACAATTGACGATATTTTTGAGATGTCCGACAGCAGATATTCACTGGTAAACGCGATAAGCCGCAAGGCACGCGAGATTGCCGACGAAGCCGAATCCAACAAGGATGTGCTTTACCGCAAGCCGGTAAACATGGTGATCGACCGCCTGCTTGACGGCAGAGCCACTATCATGCACATTGACGATGTAAAGGAAGACGAGCTTTTCGCCGACGAGCCTTCGGACGAGGACAATTCCGATACAGAGAAATAAACCGTAAGTTTGAATTTATTGAAGAGTGAATAACAGTAGTAGTGAAGAGTGAATAACGAATAGTGAACAACGAATAGTCTCGGAAGGGCTTCGCCCTTAGAATATATTTTTTGTTATTTTAAATTCACCGATAAATTTTGGGTTTATTCACTAAAATGTTAGGGCGGTGAACTCAAATGGTTTATGTAAAGGTGGCGGTAGAGAATACAGCCTATGATTTTGATAAGCTGTTTGATTACTCCGTACCTGTCGAATACGAAGAGCATGCCGCGCCGGGCTGTCGCGTGCTGGTGCCTTTCGGCAAGGGCAACAAGAAGCGCCAGGGAGTGATTTTTGATATTTCCGATACTGCGGAATACGAAAAAATCAAGCCTATTTCGGCGCTGCTGGACGAAACTCCCGTGCTGTCGGCCGAGATGATTCTGATGTCCAAATGGTTCAGGGATAATTATTACTGCACCTATTATGAGGCCGCCAAGGTCATGCTGCCCACCGGCATTAACGTGCGGGTGGTGACGACCTACAGGGCGACCGAGCAGCTCAGCCGCGAATTTCTCGATGAGCGGGATGACATTACTCCTCAGCAGCGCAAAATTCTGGAAATGTTTATAGCAAACGATGGTCTTGTGCTGGAGAAAAAGCACATCACCGAGGTGATGAACCTCCCCGAAAATTCCACCATTCCCGACCGCTTGGTGGAAAAGGGCTGCCTTGTCAGGCTGGATGATGCGGTGCGCAAGGTTAAAGACGCAAACATTAAAATGGTGACTCTGGCGGTTGATGATGATAAGCTCGACCGCTTCAGGCTCACCGCAAAGCAGAGCGAGATTGTGAATCTGCTTCGGGATGTTAAAACCGCGTCACTTAAGGAAATTTGCTATTTCACGGGAATTTCGCAGGCGGTGGTTGACCTTCTCGCCAAAAAGGGCGTGGTCAGCTATTACGAGGAGGAAATTTACCGCAATCCCTATGCCGACGCCGAGCCTGTCAAGGACAGCAGCATTGTTTTATCGGCGCAGCAGCAGACTGCGTTTGAAAATTTATACAAGCTTTATACACAGGATAAATTCAGCGTTTCGCTGCTTTTCGGAGTGACCGGAAGCGGCAAAACGTCTGTTTTTCTTAAGTTGATAGATGAGGTTTTGGATGACGGCAGGGGCATAATAGTTATGGTGCCCGAAATCGCACTCACTTCGCAGACGCTGAAAAAGTTTCACGAGAGATACGGCAAAAAGGTCGCCGTGTTTCACAGCGGACTGTCGCTTGCTCAGCGCATGGACGAGTGGAAGCGTGTGCGTGACGGCGACGCTCAAATCGCGCTGGGAACTCGCTCGGCGATATTTGCGCCTTTTGAGCGGCTGGGACTGGTTATAATCGACGAGGAGCAGGAATACACCTACAAATCTGAAAATTCACCGCGATTCCACGCCCGCGACACCGCACGATTCCGCTGCGGCTACAACAAGGCACTGCTGGTGCTGGCCTCCGCGACCCCCTCTATCGAAACCTATTACAATGCGACCGAGGCAAAGCGGTACGATTATCAGGTGCTCACGCAGCGGTACGGCAACGCAATACTGCCCGATGTCGAGAAAATCGACATTTCTCGGATGGACATAAATGACGGCATAATCAGCCCCCGGCTTTACGAGGCACTGCGCGAAAATCTGGAGAACGGCAAGCAGTCGATACTGCTAAACAACCGCCGCGGCTTCAATACATTTGTGTCCTGCCGCGCCTGCAACGAGGTCATATCCTGCCCGAACTGCAGTGTTTCCATGACCTTTCACAGCGACAACAAGCGGCTGATGTGCCACTACTGCGGCTATTCGATTCCCGTGCCGCAGAGCTGCCCCTCCTGCGGAGAGAAATACCTGCGTTTTGCGGGGCATGGCACCCAAAAGGCAGAGGAGGAGCTGGCGCGGCTGTTCCCCACGGCGCGCATACTTCGCATGGACGCCGATGTGATGACGCGGCGGTCGTCCTATGACAGAAATCTGAACGCATTTGCAAACGGCGAATATGACATAATGATAGGCACACAAATGGTTGCCAAGGGGCTGAATTTCGAGCGGGTAACGCTGGTGGGCGTGCTGATGGCTGACCAGGCACTCTACAGCGACGATTTCCGCAGCTACGAGCGGGCGTTTTCACTGCTCACCCAGGTGGTGGGGCGTTCCGGGCGAGGCAGCAGCAAGGGGCGCGCGATAATTCAGACCATGACCCCCGAAAATCCCGTGATAGATATGGCGGCGAGCCAGGATTACAGGCTGTTTTACAGCAACGAGATAATTCTGCGCAAGGCCATGCTTTATCCGCCGTTTGCCGACATATGCATGGTGGGCTTTGTGGGCGAGAATGACGATGATACGGCGCGGGGCGCGGCGGTATTTATGGACAGAATCAAGTTCCACACGCAGAGGGAATTTTCCGATATACCGCTGAGGGCACTCGGACCGTCGCCCGCCGCAATTAAAAAGGTCAGCAGCAAATACAGATACAAAATTATACTTAAATGCCGCAACAATGCCCGATTCCGCGAGCTTATGCATATTCTTCTCTGCGAATTCGGCAGGGACACGGCAAATAAAAATATTACCGCGTATGCGGATTTGAATCCCGACAACGTGCTGTGACTGTACGCTAAAGGGGAAAGGATGGAACTATTATGGCACTCAGACAAATTGTCAAAGAGGGAGACAGCATTCTGCGAAAGAAATGCCGCCCTGTTACCGAATACAATCAGAAGCTGTGGGATCTGCTTGACGACATGAAGGAGACACTCAAGGACTCAAGAGGCTTGGGACTTGCCGCGCCGCAGGTGGGCATTCTCAAGAGAATTGTTATTATAGATATGGGCGACGGTCCCATTGAGATGATTAACCCTGAAATAGTCGAGCGCAAGGGCGAGCAGGAGTGCATGGAGGGCTGCCTGTCCATACCCGGACAGTGGGGCATTCTCAACCGCCCCGAATACGTCAGAGTTCGCTATCGCGACCGCAACGGTGATTTGTATGAGATTGAGGGCGAGGGACTTTTTGCTTCCTGCGCGTCTCACGAAACTGATCACCTGGAGGGTGTACTTTACATTGACAAGGTAATCCGCATGGTAGACCCATCTGAGCTTGAGCCTGCCGACGATGAAGCCGACGGCAAGTGATACAGATAAATCATAATTTACCAGAGAGTACGCAACGCCGGGAATCCAAGGGGACTGGTCCTCTTGGCGGGGTCGAGGGGCAGCGCCCTTCGTGGGGTCGTAGG
>JAQXFQ010000088.1 GCA_029005175.1 Bacillota bacterium | reverse complement strand
AATTATACAATAAATCATAATTTATATCAGGTGTATCTGCGTGACGTCCACTTGAAAATCAAAGATTTTCTCGTTAGTTTTCTACGGGCTTCGCATGGGTACACTTTTCTATTTTAGCTTTTTTCTTGCACTTTAGCTTTGGTGGTGGCGTTGCCCCCACACCACCACAATGGGCGCTGCCCCTTGACCCCGCCAAGAGGACCGCCGCCATTCAAGGAATGGCGGTCTCCCTTTGGATTCCCATTGTAGGTGTCCTATTTTAGTGCTACTGTAAATTATGATTTATATGACAACTTTAATATAAAAAAATCAAAAACCTGCGGTCAAGATAAAAATTATCTTCCGCAGGTTTTAATTTTTATATCTTTATCCAGCCAAATACACTTGCAATGGAGCTTATAAAAATTATAATAAGAAACGCAGGAGCGAAGTACTTGATAACTATATCGTAAAGCTTCTGTCGCTTGAATCGCGAGGACAGCTTGACTTCCTCCGCTATCTTGTCACGACCTACGACGCGCAGTATCAGCACGCATGTAAAGAGTGCAGATATCGGCATCATTAACGAGTTTGTCAAGAAGTCAAAGAAATCGAGAATCGACATTCCGAGCACAGTGACAAAATCCCATGCGCCAAATCCCAAAACGCTTGCTGTGCCCAGAAGGAGTACTATTCCCAGCATCAAAAAGCTGCTCTTGGTGCGGCTGAGTCCAAGCTCATCCACAAAGGTTGCCACGCTCGTTTCAAAGAGTGAAATAGCACTTGTAAGCGCTGCAAACAATACCATGAAGAAGAATACGCTGCCAATAATACGTGGCATTCCCATGCTCTCAAAAACCTTTGGAAGAGTGATAAACATCAATGAAGGACCCGCCTGCAACGTCTTCATATCGCCGCCGGAAAATGCGAATACAGCGGGGATTATCATAAGTCCGGCAAGCACGGCTATGCCTGTATCAAACACTTCTACCTGTTTGGTAGATTTTTCAATGTCCGCATCCTTTTTCAAATAAGAGCCATAGGTGTAGAGTATGCCCATTGCCAACGACAATGAATAGAACATCTGCCCCATAGCGGCAACAACGGTCATAATTGAGAAATTTTTGAAATTGGGGATGAGGAAATATTTGACACCCTCCCATGCTCCCGGGCGAGTGACAGAATAAATCGCCGTGATTACGGCAAGCACCACCAGCATAGGCATTACAATTTTTGAAACATTTTCTATTCCGTGTTTAACCCCTGCCACTATGACTGAAAAACCCATAATTGCAAAAATTGCAAAACAGATTTCCGCGGAAAGCGAATCGGAAATAAAGGTTGTAAAATAGCCGTCAGTTGAAAGCTCAGTTGAATTTCCCCTCAAATACTCAAACAGATATTTTACGACCCAGCCGCCGATAACACAGTAATACGGTGCTATGAGAATAGGGATAATCGCATTTATCCAGCCGCCCACCTTGAGCCATTTTTTATTACCGAAGGACTGAAATGCACCGACAGGGCTTTTGCCGGTCATACGTCCGAGCGCAGTTTCAGACATCATCAGAGCATATCCGAAGGTAAGCATGAGTATGAGATAGACCAGCAAAAACATGCCGCCGCCGTATTTTGCCGCCAGATAGGGGAATCGCCAGATATTGCCCAGACCTACCGCCGAACCGGCCACAGCTAAAATGTAGCCTAAACTACCCGAAAATTTGGCTCCCTGCTTTACAGAAGATTGTTTTTCGACAGAATTTTTTTCGTTTTTCATATTAACCTCCAAAAGTGTTTTTATAATTATAACATTTAAACGCCATTTATTCAATACAATAAATAAATTCTTTTGCATTTTTCAAATTAAATATAAATAAAACATATAGAAAGAATTATTATTGTCAATAAAAAAGTAAGGTCAGTGACTGCTAATCAGCCACATGCCTTGCTTTCTATTGATATTATACTGATTTTTTTACAAGAATGCTGCTTGAAGCCATTCCTTGTCGCCATTATTTATGTTTAAATAAAATTCAGAATAAAGGCGAAGCTGTCGATTCTACCGTGAAATTCACGGTAGAATCCGACTTATTGATTGCTTTAGCTTAATAAAAGCTGTATTTCCATGCGAATGCATAAAAATACAGCTTTTAACTTGGAAAGGTACTACAAAAAAGATGCCGTGACTTTTTACATTTTTCAGGTTATAAATATCGCTTTAGTTCATCATAAAAATTCTCTCGTGTACCTGCCATGATAACAACTACAATTTCACCATTTTGCTCATAAATACGATATGCGATTTCGTAATTAGTTTTATTATAATAAACATCACATCCGTAAATTCCTGATAAATCTCCGGTTTTGGTTTTACCGCAATATGGATTTTCGGATATTTTTTGCAGAGCTGTTTTGAAAGCGTCCTTTAAACCTTTTTCGCGGAGTTTCTTAAAATATCTTTCTGCCGGTTTCATATATCGCAGCTCATACATTAATTATTCCTCCGCTCCAAAGAGTTCATCTAATGACAACTTTCCATCATCTGACGAAGCAAGTTTATCCGCCTCATCTATCATTCTGCTTACCGCAGAGCGAATCTTTTTACGTTCTTCTTTGAAAGAAGCAAGAAGTTCATCGCCTGAAAGTCCTTTAGCAATCAAATCAGCAAGGATTTCTTCCGAAAAACTGTCATCATCATTGTGAACAGGGCGAATAAAAATACCGTCATCTCTCAATTCACATATTGCTTCATCGCCAAATCCTAATGTTTCAAAATACTTCTGTGGAATGGTAATCTGTCTTTTTACAGAAATGCTGATATTCTTTCTTTCCATATTATCGGTGCTCCTTAATACCGTCGCCATAATGAACCTCCTTATAACTTTATGAAATTAATAATTAAATTATACAAAGAAGTTTTTGCAAATTTCTTTGTTCTTGGTTTTAGTATATCATAAATCTGTACTTTTGTCAATAAAATCAAATATATAATCAAAAAAGCTGTATTTCCATGCGAATGCATAAAAATACAGCTTTTAACTGGGAAATGTACTAAAAAAAGATGTCACTGATTTTTCAATCTTCATAGTGTCCTTTGCAAGAAACAATCCATAAATCGCCGCCTACAATATTGTATACAAGTCTATTGCCGTGATCGATGTGTATGCTCCAGCCTTTACGATACTTTAAAGGTTCCGGATGACCTGTTCCTTCGGAAAGTCCGTTACGTTCAATATCCTTGATTAAATCATTAATTTTCTTTACTATCTTTTTATCAGTCTGCTGCCAATACAGATATTCGTCCCATGCAATATCACTCCATACCTTATTCATCACTTTCAACCTCAATCAATTCATGCTGCTGACCACGACTACTTTCAAGCTGCTCATAGGCTCTGTCGATTTTTGCAAGATATTCCGCATTTCTCAAAGCTTTCATCATACTGTTATATTGTTCCAAACTCATTATAACGACATTTTTTTCATTTTTTCTTGTTACAATCACAGTTTCTCTCTCGTCTGTCGCTTTATCGCAATAATCTTTCAGGTTATTTCTGATAGTTGAATAATTAACTGCTAACATTACTTATCGCCTCTTTTAATAAAACATTAATGCCTTAATCTTGTACGCTTTATTGTACATTTTCTTGTACAATTATAGTGTATCATGCTTTGTTGAAAATGTCAATAGAAAAAAATGGCAATATAAAAAGCTACATTTTTCGTACAAATCGTACTAAAAATGTAGCTCTTAATTTGGAAAGGTACTATAAAAAAGATGCTACTGATTTAATAATTCAACAGAAATTATTTTATAAAGCATAAATCAACTATAAATTTAGCCTAAGTGAATAGTGAATAAATAATAGTGAAGAGTGAATAGTACAACAGCGCACCAAAGTTCATCGGAACACTATTCACTATTCACTCTTCACCATTCACTATTATCTTAGCACCGTCAGGTGCGCTGTTGGTGGACGTTAACGGATTCGAACCGCTGACCACCTGCACGTCAAGCAGGTGCTCTACCAGCTGAGCTAAACGTCCGCATTGCTTCGTTTGATTCTTGATTATTATACACTCCCGATACTTATTTGTCAAGTGATTTTTTTATTTTTTTATAATCAATTTCGACCGGGTAAAATAAAATAGTTCAGTCAAGAAAATCTCCCTGCTAATGAGCAAGGCAGATATACCGATAGTGTTGACGCTGTTCTCTGCAAGGTGCCTGTCAATTTGGAAAAGAAACCGCCTACAACACTGTAAGCGGTCTTTGATTGTGGGGATTTGGTTTGACAAACCGAAATTTATCGCTCTAATGTTTCTGCAAATATCTGTTTCAAAACTTCATATGGTATATCCTGCTTTAAATAGATTTGCAGCATTCCCTTAGGAGTAATTTTATAACATGCCAATTCTTCCTTATGTTGAATTACCGCCTTTGCCTCAATGTTGATATGGTCTTTAAATGGTATAAGCCTTACAAAAGATTCGCCAACATAGTAACTTGGCAATTTTGCCCACAGTGTTTCCTCTAGTTCACATGAAACACTATCAAAAATCAACTTCCTTAAATTATTGTACATATTAATAATCTCACTTGGATATTTTTCCAAATAATCTTTTACCTGCTCATTCATTTGAACAATCTCCTTATAAATTCCGATTTACCTTTATCTTGATTTATTATTATACATCATAATTATGAAAAATTCTACCCTTATCCCATACATCCGCAAATTGATTATAGCACAGACATTTTTGAATCAATTAACAGCCCCTTATAGCCTATAATATCACGCTAAAGTCCCAAAAATGTCACTTCAATTTGTGAAATATCATTTTACGGTTGACAGTAGTATTCACAAAGATTATATTATAGTATAGTATATTTGTAAATTTCACAAAAGGCAGGCGATGCGAATATAAATTATTACGGCTTTGCAAATACAATTTATGGGGGAACTGTTATTTGATTAAGGATTACACACATGATTACGCTGTGGCGGCGTTTGTATTTTATGCCGCCTGTGGATGCCCGTCGGATGAGGATGTGCAGAGGATGCTGTACAAATGGGCAGAGAAAAACCACGACAGCCCGGAGAGCAGAAACAAAAGAAGACGCAGAAGACTGCTCACGGAAGATGATCTGATTCGGGAAAAGGTATCACAAACAGAAAAAACTCTTGACTGCTGCATTGCGGATATTGCGGCGGTCAATCGCATGCTGGATGCTGTCGCGGAGGAAACGATGGGAAACGACAAGGTAAAATGCATAAAATACATTTATTTTTGCAGGAATGTAAACCTTAGCTCACGCGGCAGCATGAGCGCGCTGGTTCAGAAATGCGTTACCGACACAGGGCTGAATGAATCCTTTATCTACCGCAGTCTAAAACAAGCGCGAGAAATATTTATACGCGAAAGAGGACTCAGAAGCAGCGCGGTCACAGAAACGGCCGCGCAGATATTCGGATTTGCCACGCAGAATCATTAAATAATTATAAATGAGCGGATATGTAAAATTGCACAATAAATCATAATTTATCATAGAGTACGCAACGTCGGGAATCCAAGGGGGCAGGCCCTCTTGGCGGGGTCGAGGGGCAGCGCCCTTCGTGGGGTCGTAGGGGCAAAGCCCATACAAAACCAAAGTGTAGCAAAGACTTAAAATAGAAAAACGCACCCATGCGAAGCCCATAAAAAACTAACGAGAAAATCGAAGATTTGCGAGTGGACGTCACGCAGCTAAATTATCATTTATTTGTGTATTTTGTCACTTATGCTCATTTATCATACACGAGACACTCCCTCGACCTGTCTGTTTTTTGGCAAAGACACCGTGAATTGCGTAAACTTTGCGCTGCTCTCGGCTGAAATCGTTCCGCCGTGCAGCTCAACTATCTGCTTAGCGATAGCCAAACCCAGTCCTGCGCCACCGCTTGACGACGTGCGCGCGCTGTCTACACGGAAAAATTTTTCAAAAATCCGTTCCAGCTTTGCCTGCGGAATACAATCTCCGATATTCCGCACCGATACGTTTATCATATTACCCGTTTCAACTGCCGAAATATCTACAGTCGTACCTGAATAGCTGTAATTTACGGCGTTTCTTATGAGATTATCAAAAACACGAGCCAGCTTGTCAGCATCACCTATGAACTCGATCTTGCCGGCAATATTCAGATTGCATTTAAGAGATTTTTCCTCAAACACAGGATAAAATTCATCGGCAATCTGATAAAGCATGCGGGTGATATTGACAGAGTTGTTATCAAGAGTTATGGACTGCAGATTAAAGCGAGTTATATCAAAAAATTCATTGATAAGCTGTTCCAGACGAAGTGCCTTGTCCAGCGTAATTTTCACATACTTTGCGCGCTGATTTATATCCAGCTCAGGACACTCCTCCAGCAGCGACAGATAACCTATGACCGATGTGAGCGGAGTTTTGAGGTCGTGCGCCAGATACACCACTAAGTCATTTTTTCGCTGCTCAGCTTCACGGGCAGCCTGCTCATTATGCTGTACAGTATAAAGAATATTGGTTATTTTCATCTGATAATCGCTTAGCTCAGAGGGCATTTCGCGCTCAATCTCTCTGCCCTCAGACAGGTTGTCCAGCGCATCATCTATCGAGTCGAGATACTCGCCGAATTTATTGAAGGCGCGGTTTATAATAAACAGCACCAAAATAAGATATATACCGATAATGATAACAAGCTCCAGCTCATAGAGAATAAAATAAAAATCGGTTGTACCGACAGTATTTAGATATATTTCAGAAATTACAGGAAGACCGCCGCTTTGAATAATAATATACACCCCGAAATAAGCCGCCGTCATGGCGATAATGCTCAGCAACAGCCTGCGCACCACACTGCGTTTTATCAGTTTGCCTCGCTTGATGATTTTGCGCCGTCTGCGCTTTTTCATACTTTTGCGCAGAGAAGAAAAAAAGTCTGCGGCAGCCTTGGCAATACCGACAATTTTTTCTGTAATTTTCACCGCCGCTGACTTTACCGACATCAAAGAAGTCAAAGCTAACCAAACAGCAGCTTCTCCCACAAGGTTAAAAAAATAAAATATGTACTCTCTTATAATGCCTTTTTTGTTCCGTAATGTATAGGAATCATTTTTCAATTTTATATCCCACTCCCCACACCGTCTTTATAAATTTGGGATTTCTGTTTGGCTCGCCCAGCTTTTCGCGCAGACGTCGAATATGCACCATCACAGTGTTGTTACTGTCGAGATACTTCTCTCCCCACACCTTTTCAAAAATCTCCTCGGCCGATACCACATTACCGCAATTTTCGCACAGCAGGCGGAGAATATTGAATTCGGTGGGAGTGAGAGAAACATCACGTCCGTTAAGACTGCAGACATGGGTGCTGTAATTAACCACCAGACCGCGGGAATCATAGCCGCAAATCTCCTGCGGCGCACTTGTATTGTATCGTGTATAACGGCGAAGCTGAGCCTTAACTCGGGCAGTCATCTCCAGCGGATTAAATGGCTTGGTAATGTAATCGTCAGCGCCTATCGAAAGACCGTTGATTTTATCTATATCTTCAACTCGGGCAGTCAGCATTATCACAGGATAATTGGCAGTTTTGCGGATATGACGGCATATGCTGAATCCATCAATATCAGGTAGCATAACATCAAGCAAAGCAAGGTCAATGTGTGAGGTATCAATGCATTTTATCGCGTCTGCACCGTTGTTAAATTTATGCACCGCAAACCCCTCATTAGCAAGATAAAGCTCCACCAGATCGGCAATTTCTTTTTCATCATCCACTACAAGTACATCCAAAGCTTGTTTCCCTCTATTCAAATTTAATTTTTTCACCGTCAACGTGTAATGTATAATCGTTGTCCATATTCTCAACAAATCCATAATAAAACGTAATCATATCGGGATAAGCGACTGCCATAAATTTTGTGTTGCGGCTGTCGGCCACGTTAGTTGGAACATCAGAAATATTGCCGGAGGTGCTGTGTGTTACAATAACGAAGCAATCGTCAGCATTCGGCACATATAATCGTTCCACCATACAATAATTTTTAGTTGTGACATCTCGCCTGCGGTTGTAGGTGGTTTCCAACTTCCACTTGCCGTCCTTTTTCGGCAGCACATGAGTAGTAATTTCGCCGTCGCCGGTGGCTGCAATCACCAGCGCGCAGTTGTCGTATTCACATATTTCCATGATTTCGTCCGAATTGTTATATCCGAATGCCGATTCCGGCGTTGAAAAGCCGATAATGAGATTTTCGACAGGTAAAAAATACAGAACAAGTACCGCGCCGAAAAATACCGCCGCAGCGTATGCCTTTAGTTGTCCTGATTTACTCCGCGCTCGTGCACCTTGTGTGTATTGAAACGCAACAAATGCAACGGCCGCCGCCACTGCCGCCAGAAATATTCTGATAATCATGTAAAGCATAACATTCAGTTCCCCCGACTGTAATTGATAAAATCATTGTACCATTTTACGGAAGTTAATTCAATAATTTATTGCGTAACCACAAATAAACAATACATGAACACAGGAAATATTGTGAAAATTTCATTGACACGGTGAAATATTTCCTATATAATAATTAAAGTGACATCTGCTCGAAAATAAGTATGCGGCAGGCGGTTGGTTTCCTCCCTTTATTTCAATTGAAGGGAGGTGCTATTTATGGAGTATTTGATAATACTTGTTG
>JAQXFQ010000087.1 GCA_029005175.1 Bacillota bacterium | reverse complement strand
CACCCCCACGAAGGGCGCTGCCCCTCGACCCCGCCAAGAGGGCCTGCCCCCTTGGATTCCCGGCGTTGCGTACTCTATGGTAAATTATGATTTATTATATATTATTTTGACGGCGACAATCGGAAGGTAGTACAAAATATGCACGGTGTTCAGATTAATCAGTGCCCGTTTTGCGGAGGGACAGAGTTTATTCATGGAAAACAATCTTCTTACGGTGCGGTTTATGGAGAATGTTCGATTCAGGCCTGTGTTATGCGCCATGTAATATGCAGAAACTGCGGAAGCATTGTACACAGCTATGTGGACAACCCCGAACTGCTGCTTAAGAGAAAGAACAGAAAAAATCAGTAAATGTCAGCTTGATAAAACATACATCAATAACTGAAAATATCCGAAAGGAGAGAACCTTATGGTTATAACAGACGAATTGGTAACTTACCTTGAGGCTCTGGGACGCATTAAGCTGCCCGAGGAGAGCCGCGAGAAAGCAAAAAATGACCTGCAGGAAATACTGCAGTATATCGACACACTTTCCGAGCTTGACACGGAGGGCATTGAGCCGATGAGCCACGCGCTCCCGCTTACCAACGTAATGCGCGATGATGTGGTCGCTCCCTCAATCCCCCGCGAAGAGGTGCTTGCAAACGCCCCCGCACAAAAGGACGGCTGTTTCCTTGTGCCGCGTTCGTTTGATTGATTTATATATTTGACGAATGCAAGGAATGAAAGGACTGAATAAAATGGATTTGAATAAAATGACGGCCCTCGAACTGGGCGCGGCTATCAAAAAGGGCGAGATAAGCGCCGTAGAAGCCGCCAAGTTTTCACTGGGGCAGATTGATAAATACGACAAAAAATTCTCCTGCTATGTCACTGTGGAAAGCGACGTGTTGGCAAGGGCAGAAGAGGTTCAGAAGAAAATCAGCGCAGGTGAATTGACATCGCCTCTCGCCGGCGTACCTATGGGCATTAAGGACAACATGTGTCAGAAAGGCATTCAGACCTCCTGCGGTTCTCTTATGCTCAAGAATTTCCTCCCTACCTACAACGCAACCGTAGTTGACGAACTCATGGGCGCAGGTGCCGTTCCGCTTGGCAAGCTCAATATGGATGAATTCGCCATGGGTTCCACCACCGAGACAAGCTACTTCGGCGCAACCAAGAATCCGTGGAACGCCGCACATGTTCCGGGCGGTTCTTCAGGCGGTGCGGCTGCTGCCGTTGCGGCGAACGAGTGCTTCTACGCCCTCGGCTCGGACACCGGCGGAAGTATCCGTCAGCCGGCTTCTTTCTGCGGCGTTACCGGCATTAAGCCTACCTACGGCTCTGTATCCCGCTTCGGACTTGTCGCATACGCAAGCTCACTCGACCAAATCGGTCCTCTCGCGCGCGACGCTGCCGACTGCGCGGCTGTACTCGGCGAGATTATGAAGAAAGACTCCAAGGATTCCACCAGCGTCGCAACTGACGGAGTTGACCTCAACGCCGTGCTGAATTATGACGTTAAGGGCATGAAGATAGGCATTCCCACCGACTTTTTCGGCGAAGGTCTTGACAAGGACGTCGCCGATACAATTGACAAGGCTGCAAAGAAGCTGGAAGAAATGGGCGCGACAGTTGAGAAGTTCGATATGCCTATAGTAAAATACGCTATTCCGACATACTACATTATTGCCGCCGCCGAGGCAAGCAGTAACCTCAGCCGCTACGACGGAATCAAATACGGCTATCGTGCCGAGAATTTTGAGGATTTGCTCGACCTCTACACCAAGAGCCGCAGCGAGGGCTTCGGCATGGAAGTCAAGCGCAGAATAATGCTGGGCTGCTTCGTGCTTTCCTCCGGCTATTACGATGCATATTACCGCAAGGCTCTCAAGGCAAAGGCTCTCATCAAGGGCGCATTTGACAAGGCTTTTGAGAAATACGACCTCATCCTCGGTCCTGTCGCTCCCACTACCGCCCTCAGGATAGGTGAAAACCTCGCCGACCCGCTCAAGATGTATCTGGGCGACATCTACACCGTTATGATAAACCTCGCCGGACTTCCCGCCGCCTCCGTACCCTGCGGCTTCGATTCAAAGGGAATGCCCGTAGGCATGCATTTAATCGGCAATTACTTCAACGAAACAAAGATTTTGGGTGCGGCTCACGCATATCAGCAGGTCACCGACTGGCACAAGCGCACACCCTCTGAAATTGAGAAAGGAGCTGAATAATCAATGGCTACATCATGGGAAATAGTAATGGGTCTGGAAGTTCACGTTGAGCTTGCCACCAAGACGAAGATATTCTGCTCCTGCACCACCGAATTCGGCGGCGACCCGAACACTCACTGCTGCCCTGTATGCACAGGTATGCCCGGTGTGCTGCCGACACTCAACCGAGAGGTTGTAAATTACGCAGTCAAGGCGGGTCTTGCCACCAACTGCACGATTACTCAGTACAATAAGTTCGACCGCAAAAACTACTTCTATCCCGACCTGCCCAAGGCCTATCAGGTCAGCCAGCTCTATCTGCCTATCTGCCGCAACGGCGGTATCGAAATAGAAGCAGAGGGCGGCGGAAAGAAGATTATCGGCATACATGAGATTCACATGGAGGAGGACGCGGGCAAGCTTGTGCACGACCCGTGGACTGACTCCACGCTGGTTGACTACAACCGCTGCGGTGTTCCGCTTATCGAAATCGTGAGCGAGCCGGATTTCCGCTCGGCTAACGAGGTTATCCGCTATCTCGAAAAGCTCAAGGCTATTCTGCAATTTATCGGCGTATCCGACTGTAAGATGCAGGAGGGCTCTCTCCGCGCCGACATCAACCTCTCGGTTCGCCCCGTGGGTTCGGAAAAGTTCGGCGTGCGCACCGAGATGAAGAACATGAACTCCTTCAAGGCAATCGCCCGCGCTATCAACGGCGAATCCAAGCGTCAGATTGAGGTTCTCGAAGAGGGCGGAGAGGTCAAGCAGGAAACCCGCCGTTGGGACGACAACAAGGACGCCTCCTTTGCAATGCGTTCCAAGGAGGACGCTCAGGATTACAAGTACTTCCCCGAGCCTGACCTCATTCCGATTGAAATCAGCGACGAGATGATTGATAACCTCAGAAATTCCCTGCCCGAACTGCCCGAAGCCAAGCGCAGCAGATATGTCAGCGAATTGGGGCTTTCGGATTACGATGCTGGGCAGATCACAAGCTCCAAATATTTGGTTGCGCTCTTTGAGGAAAATCTTGAGGCGGGCTATCCCGCCAAGGAAATCGCCAACTGGATTATGGGCGAAGTCATGCGCATGCTTAGCGACAGCGGCAAGGAACCCGAGGACATCAGCTTTGAATACAAGCACCTCGGCGCGCTTATCGGCATGGTGCAGAAGAACGAAATCACCCGCAACACCGCCAAAAAGGTATTCAAGGCGGTATTTGAAACCAACTGCGACCCTGTGAAGTATGTTGAGGATAACAATCTCAAGACCGTTACAGATACAGGCGCGGTCAAGGCGGCAATTCAAGAGGTTGTCGCGGCGAATCAGAAGTCGGTTGACGAATACAAGTCGGGCAAGGAGAAGGCATTGCAATACCTCATCGGTCAGTCGATGCGCGCCCTCCGCGGCAAGGCCGACCCGCAGACCGTAACCGCTATACTCAAGGAAATATTGGGGTAAAATTTCAGTTGAATAAATAAAAAACACTTTAATCTTTTAATAAAACAGGTTAAAGTGTTTTTATATTTAACCTTGTTACTGCATATTAGATGTATTTAAGTTAAAATAATGATATATATATCAAAATATATTTACATATATTATTATTAATGGTAAAATTAACCTATAATTATTTTTTTGTTCGGAAATTTCAATAGGAAAATTTTAGGCTGAAATTTTAAATCAGATAGGATGTAATCGCATGAAACACATTAACAGAAAAAACATCATAATAGCTGTCACAGCAATAGTTTTATTGTCAGTTATTGTTTCGGGAATTACAATTTTTAACTTAAGAAAAACCACACCTTACGAATATCTGCAAAATCATTTTAACGAAAGTGAATCGGCTGTTTACCCATCCCAGTTACTTTATCAAACCAATGACGAAAGTAATGAAAATATTATTATTGTTTTTTATGCAAATAAAAACGGCGGCTTTAATTGTGCAATATTAGAGAAAACAATGCTGTCATTTAAGTTATTGGACAGCAGTGGTTCATTGTTTTTTGGAGATGATAAAACTCAATACAAATACGGATACTACACCGGAAGTTATCTGGGTTCATGGTATGATTACGACGGTCAGAGAAAAGCTTTGTTTTGGGGAATTAACAAGGATGAATCGGTAGAAAAGCTCCTTGTTGACGGCAAGGAAAGCGAATGTGCTGAGATTAATGATGACAACGGAATCAATTTCAAATTGTTTTGGATCATAGGCGATTGGGAGGATTCGCCTGATTTTCGGGAAATTCAAGCGCAGGCTACCGAATAAATAAAAAAATCGTTGGTTTTTGTGACCGACGATTTTTTTGTTTTGCAAACGCATATATTATTACTGAAATTCTTGACGAAATGCGCAGCTCAATGATATAATTTTATTGAGAATATATTTTCAGATTAAGGAGGGTTTTTAATATTATGAAAATGCTCAGAGCAATTATCCGCACGGAAAAAGCCGACGAGGTAGCAGAGGCACTGCTTGAGGCGGGATTTCCGTCAATGACGCGAATGGATGTTTACGACCGCGTAAAGCAGACAGTTTCACAGAATGATAAGGTGTTTTATGACGAGCTGCCTAAGCACATGATACTTATAGTGGTTCAGGACGAGGACGAGGAAAAGGTCGCCAAAATCATCATGGACACCGCCCGTACATCCGACAGTCATTACGGCGACGGTGAGATTTTCGTTACCGATGTGAGCAAAGCATACACCGTCAGTTCAAAAACCATGGGACTGTGAGGTGTTTGAATTATGGTAGAAATCATTGCGATAGTCAGGTCGAACAAAACCGGCGCCACCAAGAAGGCACTGCTTGACGCGGGGTGTCCCGGATTTACCTGCCAAAAATGCAGAGGGCGCGGCAAAAAGCCGATTGATATTGTGATGACCGACGGCTCAAAGCTCGTGAGCAAGCGGATATTCAACATATTCTGCGAGGATAATATGCAGGACGCGGTGGTGGAGGCGATTATCAAGGCGGCGCATACCGGCTGTCCCGGCGACGGAAAGATATTTGTCTGCCCTGTGAAGGCGGCTTACAATGTGCGTGAGGGAACAAAATCCTGACGGTAAAAAATTATAAATTTATTAGATGTTTAAATGAATAAAGGCGGTGTTTATATTATGGCTGAAAGTACAGTGGCAACTATTTACGAATACGGCTCGGATAACGATGTGGTTGTTTCTATCCGAAACGCGAGCCTGCAATATGAGGGGGAAAAGGGAGCTGTCGCGGCTCTTGACAATGTAAATCTTGATATACGCAAGGGCGAGTTTATCTGTGTTCTCGGTCCTTCGGGATGCGGCAAAAGCACGCTGCTCAATATAATAGCGGGATTCCTCAAGCCTACCGACGGCACGGCTATGATGGGCGGCGAGCCTATCACGGGTCCCGACTGGCACAGAGGGGTAGTATTCCAGAATCCGACGCTCTACCCGTGGCTCAATATATACGAAAATGTTGCATTCGGTCCGAAAATGCGCAAGGTGGATAAGGCGAAAATCGCCGAGGATGTGGATAAATATTTGGAGCTTGTAGGTCTGCAGGATTTCAAAAAGCAAAAGCCGTATGAGCTTTCGGGCGGTATGAAACAGCGTGCCTCGCTCGCGCGCGTGCTGGTCAATCAGCCTGATATGATACTCATGGATGAGCCGTTTGGTGCGCTTGACGCTCTTACCCGCGCAAATATGCAGACGCTCACCCGTGAGATATGGCAAAAAACGGGCAATACTATTTTCCTCATAACTCACGATGTTGACGAGGCTCTGGCACTAGCCACCCGCGTGATTGTAATGTCAGCGCGCCCCGGACGCATAGTTAAGGAATTCCAGACGGAATTTACCTATGACATCGGCGGCGCGAATCAGGAAAGCGCGAGATATTCCAAGGAATATATGGAGATGCGCGAGGAGATACTCAACATTATCAATACACAAAATTCCGCTCTTTCTTCTTCTGAAGTATAAATTTGATTAAAAAAATTCTCGGAAACGGCAATAATCGTTCCCGAGAATTTTTTATGTCAAAATATTATTATTCAACATAATCTCTTATGCTTTCGATATGGTACTCGCCCTTTTCATCAAATGAAAGGATATATTCCATATACTTGTATGCCTCGACCTCATCGGAAGAAGCGGAATTCATATCCGCCTGGCTGTAATAGCCGACAATCAGAGAAACATAATCGCTCTTCTGAGCAATCTTGGTTATGCCGGCTGACGGACCGATAATGCCGCCTGTCGTGATGTGGAATTTATCCTCGATGCTGTCGTAGTAATAAAGGACATTTCCGTCAGTTTCGCTTAGAACATCCATGTTCATCTTAATGTTATCGCCAAAGAGCTTTTTGGCGGCTTCTTCTACTTCACCGGCGGGGAGGACTATCTTGCCTGTGTCGTCGTACTCGTAATTGTAGCCGGAGGATTCATCCTTGCTGTCAAGCACGCTCCAAATGGCACTTTCAAGCAGCATTTGATTATTCGCGCCCTCGACGCTTTCAAACGGCTCGGGGTCGGTCAGCACCACGGGCGATATAAACTGGGTGTATTCAGCCTTCTTTTCACCGGTGCTGCCTATGCTGTTGAGTCCCATTACAGCGGTCTTTAATATCCAGATTGCGCCTACCAGGACGAATAATATTGTGACCGCGCCTATAAACGCAGATATTCTGCGGCGCGCGCGTTTGCTTCGTGATGCCATTTCGTCGCTGTCCTCCTCATCGTCGAGCCACTGCTCCTGAAAATCGCCGTCATCAATGTCGGTGGGCAATATCGGTTCCTCGGGCAGCTTGAATACTGCTGTGGGGCATTCATCCTCTGCTTTGGAACGCAGGAAAAGTGTGCTGTCCTGCTCTTCGGCAAGGCTTTCGTCTTCCGAATCGTCTTCGCCGGCGTCATCGTCCACGATAAGCACCGATTCAAAAACCTCCTCCGATTCAGCAGTCTTTGCCTTGGGAGTATATTCTTTTACTTCTTCGTTGGCTTCGGCTGCGCCGTTGGAATCTGAGGCGTTGGCACTGCTGTTTTCCGAAGCTGATATAAGGTCATAGCCTGACCTTTCGGTTCGGTCGGAGCCGCCTGTGACGATTTCCGCTTCCTCGTTTTCCACCCGAACAAGCTCGGCAAGCTCCGCGGCCTCTACCAGCTTTTGCAGCTTGGCGTTTACAGCCGCCTCGGTTTCGTCAATTTCAGCCTGTTCGCCGTCCTCGTCGCTCTCAACCGAAATCACCTCGGAATCCTCAGAAACCGACTCTGAACTGTTATCCTCGGATATGTCAAATGCAGCTTCTGCTGTCTGCTCGGTATCGTTGTCGTCCTCACCGAATGCCTCGGCTGTTATATCCGAAAGGTCTTCGGTTATATCGAACATTTCCTCGGCGGAATATTCATTTTGGTTAATATCGCTGTTAAGCTCGGAAAGCACCTCGGCGGCAATATTGCCGTCGTCGGAAAGGGCGAAAATGTCGTTTTCATCGTCAGCGGCGGCTATGGCTTCGTCATTGAAGCATGCCTCCAACAGATGATTCAGCGCAGTATCCGATGTGTCAGACTGATTTTCTGAGTTCTCTGCCGTATCCTCCATCGGCGGGATAATTATGCTGTCCCAATCCTCGGATTTTGAGGTGTCAAATATCATTTCGCTGTCGAACCCGAATTCTCTGCTTTCGGATGTTGTTTCGGAATCGCCGGAGTCAAGATTTTCCTTTTCCACGGCTGCCAGAATATCCTCGATAGTCACCGAAGAAGTCTGTTCGGCGGCAGTGTTTTCTTCCTGCCCGGCGATGTCATCGCTGACCTCATTTGTGACAGGCTCGGCGAAATTCAGCACAGGCGCAGGCGGTTTGTCGAAATCCAGCACAGGAATGAGATCGGCGGGATTTAGCGGAGGTATTGGCGCAGCGTCATCTGCGTAAGTATCTTCGGAATCGGTCGGCTTTTCTTCCTTTTCCGGCTCAATTTCTGAATCGTCATCACGGTCAAACGGAAGCGTTTCGTTTTCTTCCAGAACTACAGGCAAAGCTATTTCTGCCTCATCTTCTTCATCGGATTTAACCGCTTCGTCTTCTTTAATTTCCTTATCGTCCTTATCGGTGTATTCATCTGTTTCCGAAGGAGTCAGATCGTCATATGCGGAAGATGAAGCTATTTGCTCGTCAGCCTCGTCGTGAGAGCTGTCTGACTTCTCCATGCTCGCCATAACGTCTGACAATGAGGCTATATCTTCTATAATCTGCTCCGAAACCGAGTGAGCTGCAACGCCCTGCGCGATTTTGGCGACGGTCGCTCTGCGCGCCTCGTTTTTTTCCTGCTGAGCTTTCTTTTCGGCGTCGCGGTCTATGTCTTTTTTGCGCCGACCGGATGTGCTTTTGGCACTTTCGGTTTCCGTAATTTCGGAAACCCCGTTAATTACATCATCAGCTGTATTATCAACTGTGACCGCAGAATCGACGGCGACAGAGGCTTCATCCAAGGTGTGCTTTTTAGCTTCGGGATGAAAGTTTCCGTCAGCGGAATAGCCGGTGTAAGGATTGGGGCGATTGCTGTATTCCTCACTGTATCTTTTTACGGGTTTCTTATTTCTTTTGCGGCGCGGCTGATTGATGTTTCTGTTTTTGTTTGCCACGGTAAAATCATTCCCCCTGTTATCTGATTTGTCCGTCTCCCTGAATTATAAATTTGCTGCTGGTCAGCTGCCTTATGCCCATAGGACCGCGTGCATGCAGCTTTTGGGTAGAAATGCCTATTTCTGCGCCCAATCCGAATTCTCCGCCATCGGTAAACCGTGTGGAGCAGTTTACATAAACCGCCGCGCTGTCTACCATAGACGTGAATTTCTCGGCGCAGAAGTAATCGGAGGTCACTATACATTCGCTGTGACCTGTGGAGTATTTTGAGATGTGCTCTATAGCGTCATCAATTGAATCCACTACCCTGCAGGCGAGTATGTAATCGAGAAATTCGACTGCGTAATCATTCTCTGTGGCGGGCACTATGCTGCTGCCGAGTATCTCGGCTGTGCGGGCACATCCGCGTATCTCCACATTTTTGCTGTCGAGCTTTGCTTTGATTGCCGGCAGAGCCTTGTCGGCTATGTCCTTGTGAACCAGTATGGTTTCAATGGCGTTGCAGACGCTCGGGCGGGAGGTCTTTGCGTTGAATATAATATTTGCCGCCATGTCGATATCCGCCGACTTATCTACATATACATGGCAGTTTCCCACGCCTGTTTCAATTACGGGCACGGTGGAATTTTCAACTACCGCTTTGATAAGTCCCGCGCCGCCCCTGGGAATAAGCACATCGAGATATTTATTCATGCGCATCATTTGATTTGCACTTTCGCGGGAGGTGTCGGTCACGAGCTGAACGCAGTCTGCGGGCAGTCCGACTGACGCTATAGCCTTACGCAGCACCTCGGAAATTGCGGTGTTGGAGTGGATTGCCTCCTTGCCGCCGCGCAGAATGCAGGTGTTGCCCGACTTAAGGCAAAGCGCCGCCGCGTCGGAGGTGACATTCGGGCGCGCTTCAAATATTATGCCCACCACCCCGAGCGGAACGCGAACCCTGCGGATTTTCATGCCGTTAGGGCGAACGCTGCCCTCTATAATTTCGCCTATCGGGTCGGCAAGTGCGGCGACCTGACGGATACCCTCAGACATTCCCTCAATGCGCTGGGGGGTAAGGCGGAGTCTGTCGAGCAGGCTTTCGGTCATACCGTTTTTCTGCCCCTGCTCCAGGTCGACGCTGTTGGCGGAGATTATGCTTTCGGCGTTTGCGGTGAGTGCTTCAGCCATAGCCTCCAAGGCCTTGTTTTTTTGATTTGTATCGGCAACGCTCAAAATTCTTTCGGCGGATTTAGCGTTGCTGCCCATAATATCAAAATCCATAACGGTACTCTCCTTTGTGTTATAGTTAGTCAATTATATATGAGTAAAATTGGTAAAATAAATCATAATTTAGCTGCGTAACGTCCACTCGAAAATCTTCGATTTTCTCGTTAGTTTTTTATGGGCTTCGCATTGTTTCCTATTTCAAGTCTCTGCTACACTTTAGCTTTGTAGGGGCTTTGCCCCTACGACCCCACGATGGGCGCTGCCCCTCGACCCCGCCAAGAGGGCCTGCCCCCTTGGAGTCCCATTGTAGGTGTCCTACTTTAGTTCTCTGCTAAATTATCATTTATTTTCTGCGCGCCTTGGTACGAAATGCGTGCCGGTCACATT
>JAQXFQ010000086.1 GCA_029005175.1 Bacillota bacterium | reverse complement strand
AGGAAAATCTTGTCAACCTGCTCCTGTGTGTAGGTTGCAAACTTCTTCTGTGCTTCTCTTACCTGTGCAAGCTTTGCTTCCAGTGCCTCTACGCCGTCTACGATTGTGTACTCTGCCATTATTCTCTCTCCTTAATTTTTTATGGTTAAAACAAATCAACAAGAGTAATAAATTCAAGATTTATTGCCTTTGTTAAAATATTAACAAATATAAATACGTTTGTAAAATGTAAAAAAAGAATACCAAATATATCATTTTTGATATATGTAAACTTCTTTTGCAATACTTCCTTATTTCACAAACTCTGTTATAATTTTATGTCTATTATTTCACCGCATTAAAACCGGAATAATGTATTTTTGGTAAATAACCAACATTAATACCTAAAAAATCGGTTTAATTTTTGTCATCTGTAATTAGTGGTCAATTATCAACATTTAAGCCGTTTTTTGACTTCATGAGATGATTGATAAAACTGCGGTCCAACTTACTGAGTGTGTAGTCACTGCGGTAAATCAACATATCCTTATATCTTCGTGTGTCATCAATACATTTAATCTGCTTCAGGCTGTATGTATCCAGAATTCTCTGCGGCATGGGTGACACACGCATATATGTATCCGGAATATTTGACAACAGATCCAATTGACTTCCTCGCTCAAATACAAATATCCTCCTTTTTACCTTTTCATTAATTTCCAGCCGCAGCACGTCTTCAATCGGCAGCGACGGCACAAATGAATCCGAATGTGCTATTTCAATCATACTGGCAAGCTCATCCATATTAATGCTGTCTTTTGCCGCCAAAATACTTTTGTCTGATACTAATATCATATAGCTGAATTCCATAATCAGTTCTCCGATAAGCCCCTTGCGTTTGAGCATTGCCAAAAACTGCTCTTCAAATATGGTCTGATACCTGATTATGCCCATATTAAAATTTTTATCCAAAATATTATTTACGGTAGTGAAATTGTTGGTTTCGTCATATAAATATTCGGTGTGATTTTCCTTGTCTATATTTTTGCAAAACTCGGTAAATGCCGCAGAAATATAGCTGCCTCTGGGCACAGAAATTGAAAATTTGTTAGTCACGGTGTGATCTTCGGAAAACATCCTTTCCACCTGATTGATTTCTGCAACTATTTTCTTGGCATATCTCAAAAACTCCTGTCCCTCAGAGGTCGGAGTCATGCCGCGCGACGTGCGTGTAAATATTTTTACGCCCAGCGATTCTTCAAGCTCTTTTATAGCGCGGCTCAGATTAGGCTGACCCATAAAAAGGTTTTCTGCCGCTTTATTTATTGATTTTGTTTTCTCAATTTCTATTGCATATTTAAGATGCTGTAAATTCATAATAGTTTTCCATCCAATCAAATTTATACTGTTTTATCATAATATTATAGCATGGTTATATCAAAAAGTAAATTACAATTATGTCATTTAATACATCAATTGACAAATTTATTGGAATTAACATGTTTTTCATTTGAAAAACACACAGTCATATGGTATAATTTAACAAAACCATATGAAAGAAGGATTTTTATATGAACATCTGGCATCACATCGCAAAGGAAAGAATTACACCTGAGAATTTTGTAGCATGCATTGAGATTTCCAAAGGCGGCAAAAATAAATACGAGCTTGACAAGGCTACCGGCATGCTTAAGCTTGACCGTGTGCTTTATACATCCACCCACTATCCTGCAAATTACGGCTTCATCCCCCGCACCCTCGCCGCCGACGATGACCCTCTTGACGTTCTCGTAATCTGTCAGGAGGCCATTCACCCTCTTACATTAGTTCAGTGCTATCCCATCGGCGTTATTAAAATGACAGACAATGATTCGGCGGATGAAAAAATAATCGCCATCCCGATGAAGGATCCCTCATACAACGAATATACCGACATAAGAGAGCTGCCGAAGCATATTTTTGAGGAAATCGCGCATTTCTTTGAGGTATACAAGAACCTTGAGGGCACAAAAACCTGTGTTACTGAGGTTCAGGGCAAGGACGAAGCCATGAAGATCATAACCAACTGCATTGAAGCTTACGAGGATATTTTCGGAGGCAAAGTTTGATTTAATAATAATAATTATTATTGTTTATAATTTATTCATTGACTTTTTGATAACATGTGCTATAATTAAACCAACAGCAAGGCACAAATCCTGAAACCTAAACGCTGTAAGAAATCGTTTCATTCAGTGAAATGATAAAAATAAAAAATTAATTCTATGGAGGATTATTATTATGGCAAAGTTTGTATGTTCAGTATGCGGTTATGTTTATGAGGGCGATGCTGCTCCCGAAAAATGTCCCCAGTGCGGTGTTCCCGCTTCTAAGTTCATTAAGCAGGAAGAGTCAATGACTTGGGCAGCAGAGCATGTTGTAGGTGTTGCTTCCGATGTTCCCGAGGATATCAAGGCTGACCTCAGAGCCAACTTCACAGGCGACTGCACAGAGGTCGGTATGTACCTCGCTATGGCAAGAGTTGCATTCCGTGAGGGTTATCCCGAAATCGGTCTTTACTGGGAAAAGGCTGCTTACGAAGAGGCAGAGCATGCAGCTAAGTTTGCAGAGCTTCTCGGCGAAGTTGTAACAGACTCCACAAAGAAGAACCTCGAAATGAGAGTTGAAGCTGAAAACGGTGCAACAGCCGGCAAGACTGACCTTGCAAAGCGCGCAAAGGCTCTCAACCTCGACGCTATCCACGACACAGTTCATGAGATGGCTCGCGACGAAGCCCGTCACGGCAAGGCATTCAAGGGTCTGCTCGACAGATACTTTGGCAAGTAATAAATACCTAAATATAGTCAATCTTTTAGGAGAGTTTGGGCATTTTGCTCGGCTCTCCTTTTTTGTATAAGTACAAAGAAGTACAAATTTACAGAAAAAATAGTACCATTAAATCCGATAAAAATTACCTTGCCATATGAAATCCGAAAATCTCTCACTTGACAACAGGACAAATTTTGCTTACAATTAAGATTTGTAAGTCAAATTTACATTCATATCACAACGGATGGAGGAAAACGGATGAGTGAAAGGAAAACCGCTGCCGACAAAAAAGAGTACGGCAACGACAGTATCACTTCGTTAAAAGGCGCGGACAGAGTGCGCAAACGTCCCGCTGTTATATTCGGCTCAGACGGTATTGAGGGCTGCTGCCACTCGGTATTTGAAATATTATCCAACTCAATAGACGAGGCGCGCGAGGGTTACGGCAATAAAATTATAGTCACCCGCTACGCCGACAATTCAATTCAGATAGAAGACTTCGGACGCGGCATTCCTGTCGATTACAACACCGCAGAAGGGCGTTATAACTGGGAGCTTGTGTTCTGCGAGATGTATGCCGGCGGCAAATACAACAACGATGGCGGCGAAAATTATGAGTTCTCTCTCGGTTTAAACGGCTTGGGACTATGCGCTACGCAGTACGCGTCGGAATATATGGACGCCGAGATCCACCGCGACGGCACATGCTTCAAGCTGCATTTTGAACACGGTGAGAACGTCGGCGGTCTGCAAAAAGAGCCTTACAACGGCAGACAAACCGGTTCCAGAATCAAGTGGAAGCCGGATTTGCAGGTATTCACCGACATCAACGTGCCTCTCGAATATTTTCAGGACACTATACGCAGACAGGCTATCGTCAATGCGGGTTTGCTCTTTATCCTCGACGACAAAATCAGCGGAGAGAAGTTTGAATATTATTACAAAGAGGGCATAGCCGACCACGCCAGAGAATTGGCGGGTGACGACGCAATGTCTCAGGTGCAGGTGTGGCAGTGCGAACGCCGCGGCCGTGACCGTGAAGACAAACCGGATTATAATGTGAAAATCAATGCGGCAGTTACGTTCTCAAACCGTGTCTGTGTGAGCGAATATTACCACAATTCGAGCTGGCTGGAGTACGGCGGTGCTCCTCAAAAGGCAGTTCGCAGCGCATTTGTTTCCATGATTGACGCGCGCCTTAAGCAGACAGGTAAATACACCAAAAATGAAAGCAAAATCACGGCGCAGGACGTAGAGGACTGCCTGATTATCATTGTATCGTCCTTCTCAAATCAGACAAGCTATGAAAACCAGACAAAGAAGTCTATAACAAATAAATTCATTCAGGAAGCCATGACCGAATTCTTCCGACATCAGCTTGAAATTTGGTTCATTGAAAATCCACTCGAGGCTGACAAAATATGCGGTCAGGTTCTTCTCAACAAGCAGAGCCGCGAGCAGTCCGAAAAACAGCGCCTTAACCTCAAAAAAACACTTGCTTCCAACATGGACATCACCTCTCGTGTCAATAAATTCATCGATTGCCGCTCCAAAGATCCTAACGAGCGTGAATTATACATCGTGGAGGGAGATTCTGCGGCCGGTTCCTGTAAGAACGCCCGTGACCCGGGATTTCAGGGAATTATGCCTGTGCGCGGCAAGATTTTGAACTGCCTGAAGGCCGATTACAGCAAAATATTCAAAAGCGAAATTATAACTGATTTGATTAAGGTTCTCGGCTGCGGCGTAGATGTCAAGGGGCATCAGAACAAAAATCTCTCTACATTCGATATAAATCAGCTTCGCTGGAGCAAGGTCATAATATGTACCGATGCCGATGTTGACGGTTTCCAGATTCGCACATTGATTCTCACTATGATTTACCGACTTATGCCTAAACTCATTGACGCAGGCAAGGTCTACATCGCAGAATCTCCGCTGTACGAAATCACCTGCGGCAGCGAAACTTATTTTGCCTACACTGAGCAGGAAAAGTCAGAGATTATGGATATGATTGGCAGCAAGAAATTTACCATTCAGCGTTCAAAAGGTCTTGGTGAAAACGATGCGGACATGATGAGCTTTACCACAATGGCTCCCGCGACCCGCCGACTTATCAAGGTAATGCCGACAGATGTTGAGCCTACCGAAAAAATGTTTGACGTGCTGCTGGGCGACAACCTCAGCGGACGTAAGGAATACATTGCCGAACACGGCAGCGAATTTATAGAGCTGGCAGACATTCAATAATATTTTTACTACACGGAGGTGATATTTTGGCACCAAAAAAGAGAAAAAGCACACCGCAGAAATCATCAATGAGCGGTTACATCAAAGGCGCGGGCGAGGTCGTAGCGCAGCCGATAGTTGACACTCTCGAAAGCAACTACATGCCCTACGCAATGAGCGTTATCATGAGCCGCGCCATTCCCGAAATTGACGGCTTTAAGCCCTCTCACCGCAAACTGCTTTATACCATGTACAAAATGGGCTTGCTCACGGGCGCGCGTCAGAAATCGTCTAAAATCGCAGGCTCGACTATGGCACTCAATCCCCACGGCGACGCGGCAATTTACGATACGATGGTTCGTATGACTGTTGCTTACGAAGCACTGCTTCACCCTTATGTCGATTCAAAGGGTTCGTTCGGCAAGGCATATTCGCGTGACACCCAGGCGGCCGCCTCACGATATACCGAGGCAAAGCTCGCACCCATTGCCGCTGAATTGTTCCGCGATATAGACAGCAATGCGGTCGATATGATTGACAACTTCGACAACACCATGAAAGAGCCTTCTCTGCTGCCTGTTACTTTTCCGACAATACTCTGCAACAGCAACACGGGTATTGCGGTCGGCATGGCAAGCTCTATTTGTTCCTTTAACCTTAATGAGCTTATCGAAACTACCATCCAGCTTCTCAAAAATCCTAAACACGACATAAGCTCCACCCTGCTTGCCCCCGATTTTCCGGGCGGCGGTCAGATAATATACAACAAGGCTGAGCTTGACAAGGTTTACCACACAGGGCGAGGCAGCATTAAGGTTCGCGCACGGTACACATACGACAAGGAAGCCAATTGTATCGACATCAACCAAATTCCGCCCACAACCACCTGCGAACAGATTATTGAAAAGGTGATTGAGCTGGTCAAGGCTGGCAAAATCAAGGAAATTTCCGACATCCGCGACGAACAGGGCTTGCACGGTCTGCGCGTCACAATAGATTTGAAACGCGGAACAGACCCTGATAAGCTCATGCAAAAGCTTTACAAATTTACGTCACTTGAAGACAGCTTTGCATGCAATTTCAACGTGCTTATCGACGGTGCGCCGAAAGTGCTGGGCGTTGACGGTATTCTCAACGAGTGGATTAAATTCCGTATGGCCTGCGTTGAGCGACGCACAAAATTTAACCTGGACAAAAAGAAAGAACGGCTTCACCTGCTCGAAGGCTTGGCGAAGATTTTGCTCGACATCGACAAGGCTATCAAAATAATTCGCGAAACAGAGGAAGAAGCTGAAGTTGTGCCTAACCTGATGAACGGTTTCGGCATTGATGAAGTACAGGCGGAATATGTCGCGGAAATCAAGCTGCGCCACATCAACCGCGAATACATCCTCAAACGCACGGAGGATATTGAAAACCTACGCAGTGAAATTGACGATTTAGAGGACATTCTCAAAACACCCCAGAGAGTCAAAAAAATCATTATCTCCGAGCTTAAAGAGGTCGCAAAGAAATACGGACAGCCTCGCAAGAGCATTATTCTTTATGAAGTTGAGGAAGCGGAAGCTGACGAAATTTCGCTTGTTCCCGATTATCCTGTGCATGTGTTTATTACCAAAGAGGGATACATCAAAAAAATCAGTCCGCAGTCGCTCCGCATGAGCAGTGAACAAAAGCTGAAAGAGGGCGACGAGATCGTGCAGACCTTTGAAACGCGCAATTTCGCCGAGCTGCTTTTCTTCACTGACAAGTGCCAGGTTTACAAGTCTAAGGCGGCCGATTTCAACGACACTAAGGCGAGCGTTTTGGGCGAATATATTCCCGCCGTGCTGGGCATGAGCGAGGACGAGCATGTAAAATACTGCGTGCTTACCACCGATTACAGCGGCTATGTTTTGTTTGCATATGAAAACGGAAAGGTCGCCAAGGCTGAGTTGAACACATACGCCACCAAGACTAACCGCAAAAAGCTTCTTGCCGCCTACAACGATAAATCTCCGCTGGTCAGCATGCTCCACATCGAGCAGGACTGCGATATTTTATTGCGCACGTCAAATGACAGGGTGCTTATATTCAATTCGGAGTTGATTCCCGCTAAAACCCGCAGCGCGCAGGGTAATCAGGCTGTTACACTGCGCCGCAACGCTGTGCTTACCGACATGGTGAAATTCGTCGAGGGCATGGTCAAAAACGAAAAGAAATTCCGCCCGAAAAATATCCCCGCAGCAGGCTCCGCAGACGATTCAAACGAGGGCGAGCAAATGACACTTTTATAAAAAATAAAGCTGAGTATTCGGAAAACTTCCTAAATGCTCAGCTTTTTATGTACGGTATGTATTCAATATCACAGCCGACAATGACAATTTATATTTTTATGACAATGCCTGAAATTGTCTCAAAAAATAATTATGCAATGTGAATTTTTGGATTATCCTTTTGGGATTCCTTTTGCGCAATATTTCTTGTCTGCCAATTATACCTGAAAAAATACGGCAGAATTTTGAATAACATTAGCATTTCGATTTACAAAATAGATGTTTAACGAAATACGGTATTCATTAATAAAAATATCTCAACATTCTTTTTCATATTGCTTCACATGCTGTTTGTCTTGCCGACTGTGAGCAGACACTGCCAAACGCACGACTTTTTCGTCTGTAAAAGACTTTCTTGGTGCCTGCAATCATAGTATATGACTTTTGCACGGTGTTATTCAAAATTTTTTTGTAAAATATTATTAATTATTTGATATGCTCCCTGTTAATCAGACAGAGAGCATATCAATTGCAAAGCATATTTAAATTCACGCATAGACAGGCTGAAGCTGAGTGCCGTTCAATGCGCTCCTGACAGCCTCGGCAGTGCGGTCAAAATGCACCACAATGGAATTGGGCTTATTTACCGGATCATCCTGCGACATTGGAATAAAATAGATATTCTTGCAGTTCATCAGCAGACCTATATTCTTTGAAGCTGCCGCCAGCGCGTCATTTGTTGACACTCCTATTATCAGCGGTCTGGCGTTTCTCAAATGAGCCTTTGCCGCGAGAGTTACGGCGGTATCGGTAACGCCGCTGGCCAGCTTCGCCAAGGTATTCCCCGTGCAGGGCGAAATCACAAGAACATCCAGCATTTTCTTTGGACCGATCGGTTCGGCTTCCGGAATTGTATGGATAATTTTTTTGCCGCATATCTCCTCAATCTCGTCAACGAAATCAGCGGATTGACCGAATCTTGTATCCAGCGTATATGCATTTGCAGACATTATCGGATAAATATCCGCTCCCAGCTCCGCCAGATTTTTCATCTGATTTATTGACTTGCGAAATGTGCAGAATGAGCCGCAGATCGCATATCCGATTTTTGCATCTTTAATTTCTGACATAAATTTCAACCCTCCTCAAGTATTAACATTACGGTTTCTTTGATAATTTCGGCTGCCGTGATTGGGGAATACTTTCCGGGAAGTCCCAACGCGCGGAAAGCCTTAATTTTCTTTCGTTCGCAGGCAGCAAAGTCGATTCCTCCCGGCAGAGACGCCAAATCCATCAGCACTGCATCCTGCGAAACACTGTCAATAAATTTTTCGTCGATAACAGGCGCGGGCACGGTGTTGATAATGATGTCAAATTCCTTTGCCTTGCGCATTGCTTTCTTAAAAGACAGCGATTCGATTCCCATGGACTCAATCCACGACCAATCCTTCGGCTTCCTTGCGGCAACGGATACATTTCCGCCCAAATGCCTGAGCATTGGCGCAAGAAATCTCGCTATTCTCCCCCACCCGGTAACTAATATCCGACTGCCGCAGATAGTGCGCTGATAATTAACTACGATTTCCGCCAGTGCACCCTCGGCAGTCGCTTGGGCATTTCTCAGCAGAAATGATTCATTTGAGTAGTAATCAAAAATATTCAGCTTTGCGTAATTCGGCGAGACTTCGCGCAGTTTTCCGGCAATGCCGGCGAATACAACCTTTCCGCGGAGTGCGGTGCAGAATTCGTCATCCAGCCGAATCTGATATGTGCTGAGAGGTGCGTTGAGCGTCGCACCGTCGATTGTCGGCGGCATGGGCAGAATTACGGTGTCCGCCATGAGCACCGCCGTAAACGGGTCGGTGGAGGCCGTGCCCGTGAGCAGGTGCGGTGAGTGCTCAAATCCCGCACAATATACGGTAATTCCCTCCGCCGCGAGCATATTAGCCAGGGCGGCCTGACGCGCATCACCTCCGACAACTGCAAATATGGACTTATCCAATATAATAACCTCCCTGTTACAGGCGTATTTTTTGAACTCGGAACAGAAATTAAAATTCTCTCCCTAACATCAAAATATGATTTTCGTGACAGATTTGCTACATTCATAAATAAAAAATCATTGCTCTCGGCGGCAATGATTTTCCTAATCAGAAATTTATATAATATAGCTCTATATTTTTTACCAAAATTCAAAAAGCACTGATTAAATACGATGTTTAGAAAATCGCAGACATAATTTAATCAGTGCTTCAATTTTTATCTCACAAGACCAACCTTCCTGTAAACCTTGTCAATTGTGCGCTTGGCAATTTTTGACGCGGATTCTGCTCCCTTTTGCGCAAGCTCGTCAAGGTACTTCTTGTCCTTCAGAAGCTCCTTGTAACGCACCTGAATCGGCTCAAGCTGTGCTACAACTGCCTCGCCTACGGCGGTTTTGAAATCTCCGTAGCCCTTGCCGCGGAATTCGTCCTCAATTTGTTCAAAATTCAAGCCTGTGCAGGCGGAATAAATCTCCATGAGGTTATTGATACCGTCCTTGCCCTCGGCATATCTGACGCTGGCTTCGCTGTCCGTGACGGCCGAGCGGAATTTCTTCATTATAGTCGCCGGCTCATCAACCATGAGGATAAAGCTCTTGGTGTTTGTGTCGGATTTGCTCATCTTCTTGGACGGGTCGAGCAGGCTCATCACTCTCGCGGCTGTTTTAGTGATGTATGGTTCGGGCACAACAAAAGTATTGCCATAAACGCCGTTGAAACGCTCGGCAATGGTGCGGGTCAATTCCAAATGCTGCTTCTGATCCGCGCCAACGGGAACCATATCTGCCTGATAAAGCAAAATGTCCGCCGCCATTAGAGAGGGATATGTGAAAAGACCCGCGTTGATATTGTCGGCATGCTTGGCGGATTTGTCCTTGAACTGCGTCATGCGCGACAGCTCGCCAAACTGAGTATAGGTGCTGAGAACCCACGACAACTCAGCATGTGCGGGAACTTGGCTCTGATGGAAGAACACGCATTTTTCAGGGTCAACGCCCGACGCAATCAGCAGCGCAAAAAGATTGGTAGTATTTTCCTTGAGCTTCTTCGGGTCTTGGCGAACAGTGATAGCGTGGAGATTGGCAGTGGCATAAATACACTCAAATTCGTCCTGTAATGCAACCCAGTTGCGGATTGCACCGAGATAATTGCCCAGCGTCATCTGTCCGCTCGGCTGAATCGCGGAGAAAATTCTCTTTTTCTTTTCGGGAACTGCCTTTTCTTCGATTTTCTCAATGTTTTCCATGATATATATACCTCTTTAATAAAATAAATTTCAATCAAAAGTCCCTGACAGAATTATTAGTTTCTGTCAGGGACAAATCGGTTTTATGATATGAGTTGCCGTTCTGATTGAAATACATCAATACCAGAACATTAATATCGCTGACAATCTGCTGAGCTTTTTATAAAATATTACACCAATATCACCATTTTGTCAACAAATATTTTGATATTCATTAATTCGCATAATTTACATCAGCATTTGATTTATCGGCTTTATTTCTTACTTTGGCCGCAAATATCAATGCTATTCCGCCTATCGTAAACAACAGTACCAAGCTTATCAAGCCTATTGACGGTCTGTTGGTAGCCTGGCGAACCGCCGAATACAATGCCGGACCGATTACGCAGGCGAACTTGCCGAATATATCGAAGAAGCCGAAATATTCATTTGACTTCTCGGGTGGAACCAGCTTGCCGAAGTATGAACGTGAAAGCGCCTGAATGCCGCCCTGAACCGTTCCGACCAAAAACGCGAGAATCCAGAAGAGAAGCGAGCCTGTGGACACAGCCCTGTCATAATCCGACATGTTTTCTTCCGAAAGGAACTGTGTGCCGATTTTCCCAAGAGATTCTACAGCCGACCTGAGCGCAAGCTTTTCAGCGGAGGAAATTCCCTCAACATGCTTACATTCAATATTAAGCTCTGAGATATAATCTGCAAAGTCCTGCTCTCTGTCAGAGGAAGCAAAAAGCGACTGCGTATAAACAATCAGCCCCTCTGCTTCATCATTTACCAGCTTATCGAAATATTCTTTTGACGCATCCTCGGTTAAAGTAAGCGAAGCCTCATCCGCAGCAACGCTGATTTCCTGAGCGAATCTTGTTTCCAGAGGAATCTGCTCGGCTTCGACAGTCTGCCCCATAAAGAAGCCCACGCCGCAAATTATAATGTACATGCATATGCCGAATCCGATTACTTGGAGCGAACCGAATTTCTCCGACAGCTTTGAGAATATCAGCGAGAACGGCACAGCTACAATTTGAGTTACCAGCAGAGCGAGAATCATACCGACTGTATTCAGACCGATAGTTGAGCCGTATGAGGTTGCCATGTGTATAACGGTGTTTACGCCGTCGATATAGAAGAAATAGGCTATGATATAAAATAAAAGAGGTTTGTTTTTAAATATATCCTTAAGTGTGACTATAAGTCCCTTCAGCGTTGCTCCTACTGATTTTTTCTCCTCGCCGTAATGCTCCTGCTTTACATTAAATAAAATCGGCAGAGAGAAAACAGCCCACCATATAGCCGTAATCAATATAGTGATTTTGACAGCCAAAGGGTTGGACATTCCCATTACAAGCAGCACCACGATTGAACCTATAAACGGAATGGTGCTTCCCCCGATGTATCCCATAGCGTAACCCCACGCCGAAATCCTGTCCATACGTTCATCGGTAGTAACGTCGGTGAGAAACGAATCGTAAAAAACATTTGCACCTGCAAATCCTATGTAGGACATGATATATCCCACAAGCATCAGCTTCCAGTTATCGGTAAATGCCATTGAGGCGGTAAAAACTACACCCAATACGATAAAAAATCCCAGGAATTTTTTCTTCATGCCGCTGCGGTCGCCAAATGCGCCGAGAATCGGAGCGAGAATCGCAACCACTGCTGTGGCGATTGATGTGCCGTATCCCCACCATATGTCGCCGTTCTGCCCTGACGCGCCGCAAACTGCCGAAAAATAAATAGGTAAAATCGCCGCCATTATGTTGGTGGCATATACTGAATTGGCCCAATCGTACATAATCCAGCTTTTTTCGGCCTTGGTCATTTTAGACGTTTTATTCTTTGCCATAAAATTTGATCGTCCTTCCTTTTTGGAAATAATGATGCTGCATAGAATTCACAAAAATTAAAACTCTTTAATAATTATACATAAATCCAAGTCCTAAATCAATGCTTTTTCATATTCATATAAAACTTTGTTCATATTGTCGAATTTCAGCATATTGCACTATACATATTATCTAATATTACAATTTTTATAGGAATTATATTACATTCATGTAAAATCAATGTTAAAGATACGCCGTTCGGAGCAAGATTATTCCATCACCGAACGGCATATACTTTGAATGAATATTATTCAAATTTTAATTTTGCATACTTTGTCTTATATTTATCGCCGACATGTACAAATGCATCATAGCTGTCATTGGCAAGACCGTATTTTGATATTCTGATTGAAAACCCATCATCACCGTTTGCATCGCCGCTCAATATCGGAAAGGCTTCATAGTAATAAGATTCACCGTTACTGCTCCGCAGTTCAATGTAAATATTGCTGTTGGTTTCAAGCTCTGCCCAGTCGCCGATTTCACCGCTGATTTTCAGATACTCTCCTTCATCCTTGAAGCTGCACGGCTGCTCGGAAGAAACTGCGGTTGTAACTCCGGGCATATTTTTTGCCACAGCGTCCATAATCGGAGCTTCGTTCAAAAGTGTAGGAAGGTTGCGCTCGGCGATTTCGACTATGGCAATATTATATTTTCCGCTGCGCGCCGCCGTTATATCATACGGAAATGTTCGTGTGTATCTCACTCTGGCAAAGGCGTTGGATGTTATGTTTATCATTGAATTAAAGAACGAATCGCGGTAGCATATTGCATTGAAATATCTGCCCTGGCAGGTGGTATTGATTTCCGAAGCCATCATATTTGTGAGAGGCTGTTCAGAGGCAAATTCCACCGGAATGTCTAAATCATACTGAACATCTGTTCTCTGAATCGACGGATATAGCATATCCGTAAGGTCGCCTGTCGTTTCAATAACAGTGGCATTTTTCGGCACGGTATAGTTGGTATAGTCAAATTTATCTATACGCTCATTAATGTTATTTTCTATGCTGTTGAAAGCCGTAAGCGCGCCGAGATTGTTCCAATGGCTGTCGTTTTTCAGATAGTAATATCTGCTGTCCTTCTCCATTTTAGATTTAAGCTCAGCTTTCATATCGATGTAATAATCGCAGTACGTCATGGACTCGCTCAGTCTGTCAAGATTGCTCTGTTTTTTTGATTTTATTATATTGCCGGGCATGAACTGCTGATACATGCTGTTTTTATTTGGAGCCGAGAAAAACACCATTGTGATATTGTTGGTTTCGGCATATTCATTTATCAGGTCAAGCGTTTTTTTCAGACGGTATATTCCGCGGTCGGATAATGCCGAGCGCCCGGTGTAATCATCACGGGTTTCGTTGAAATAATACCAGCCGTCCTTACCCAGAATAACCTTCTCATTTGAGGCGCGGAAAAACAACTTTTCGTTTATGACAGAGTTGGCTGTAACCAACTCCTGGCGGAATCCGAAATTTTCCGATATATAGTCCCCCAGCTCGGCGGTATATTCGGTGTTCAGCTCTTTAGAGTCCTCAGTTGCGTTAATAAGCTCAGGCAATCCGCTCAAGGTGCGGTTTTCAGTTGATTCACTGCCCCAGCCTAAAAACATTCCGAGCATAGGCACGGTGCATACCACGAGAATTGCAAAAATATAAACAAACGAAAATAACTTTCTCAATTTTTTCATTGATATGTCCCTTCCTAAGGATACGACTTATTTAACATTTCCTTAAAATCTGAAATAAATGAACGGATTGTAAGTAGACGAGGCGAGCGACAAAACGCAAATCGCTATAAGTCCCAGACTCGCGGCGTATTTAAAGCAGGTAACTGTTTTTTGGGATGCTATGCTCTTGGAGGAAATACTATCCGCTTTATTTTTGAGCCATGGAGTGCATGCAACCGCCGCCGTGATAATTATCAGCACATTATAGCAGTCAAATATTTCAAGCAGCATGGTCCATCCGTTGTGGGTAAAATTGAAGCCGGCAAACATTGAAGCTATAAAGCTCAACGCCTGCGCCATATTGTCTGCGCGGAATATTGTGAACCCGACTGCCACTATCACCAAAGTGTAAATTCGGCTCAATATTTTGTATTTCCATTTTTCTGGGTGAATAAGATATGTTTCGAGCAGCATGAATATGCCGTGGAACAACCCCCACACAACAAACGTCCACTGAGCCCCGTGCCACAGTCCGGTGAGGAAAAACACTATCAATCTGTTCAGACCCGTGCGAAATTCGCCTTTGCGATTGCCGCCGAGCGGAAAATAGACGTATTCTCTGAACCATGTGGTAAGCGAAATGTGCCATCTTTTCCAAAAATCGCGTATAGACAGTGATATATAGGGATAATTAAAGTTTTCCATTAACTTAAAGCCTGCCATTTTGCCCAGACCTATCGCCATGTCGGAGTATCCTGAAAAATCGAAATACAATTGGAAACAATAACAAATTGCCGCCGTCCACGCAATTAAAATATTCAGATCCGCGCCCGCGTTTTGATATATATTATCCACGATAACGGCACATGCGTTTGAAATAATCAGCTTCTTTGCAAGACCGACAAAAAACCTGCGTGCCCCGTCGGCTATGCCCTCCAAGCTTATTTTTCTGTTGTCGAGCTGCATCTCAATGTCGTGATATTTGACTATCGGACCTGCTATAAGCTGGGGGAAAAATGAAATATACAGGGCAAATTTTCCGAAATTTCTCTGCACACTGCATGTACCCCTGTAAGCATCAATTACATAGCTCATCGTCTGAAACGTGAAAAACGATATGCCTATGGGCAGCGGGATATTCGGAACGGACAGACCTAACCCGAATATTGAATTTATCGTACTCACCAAAAATCCCGCATACTTGAAAAGACCGAGTACGGTTATGTTGAATATCACCGCAACCGACAGAAAGGTTCGGCGTTTGATACAGTCGTTACTCGCATACTTGGCGGCGGGCAGTGCCAGCAGATAATTCACCAGCATGGAAAAAAGCATCAGCAGAATATAAACAGGCTCTCCCCATGCGTAAAAAAACAGGCTCATTATCAGCAGAAGTATGTTGTTTATTCTGAGATTTCTGACACATGACACTATCAGAAGATATACAGGGAAAAAAGCGAAAAGAAATGCTGCGGAACTAAATACCATTTATACAACCATCCTTGATTTTATTTTTGTCAGTCGAAGCGGGAAAGTTTATCCGATATTTCGCGCGCTGAATATACCCATGCCTGTCACTTCATCGCTTTCCGGATTCAGAATGAAATACAGATAGGCAACACCGGGCTTGTTTGGCTCGCCGGCCCAGTAAATCATGCGCGTATATGCTTCGTTGCTGTCGGTTGCGTCCACGACTTCCTCTGTGTAAAATTTTCCGTAAGCCTTTTCAATATCGCCGCGTCTGTCTCCGAGTTTTATGCCTTTGGATGACTCAATATCCTTATTTATATAGTTTTTGACAGCGATTTCACAAATCGTATCCTCACCTGCGAGCAGAGGTACGGTGGAAATTTCACATGAACCGTTGCTGCGGTATGTATAGGTGTATACCTTGTCATATCCCTCATAGGCACAGCTCTGCGCCTTGCTTACGTGGTAATTTCTGCCAAGTGAGCGGATAAGCGGAGCTGCTTTCTGATTGATAGCATAAACCTTGCCGTCTATTGTCAAACTTATAATGCTCTCGCTGATTGGCCTATAATCCTCTGTTATATTGTCGTTTTTCTGCGTCACCTTGCCGCCCACATCCGGTGGCTCGGCCGAGGTGTCTACATTGCCAACCTTTACATTGATAACCATAGAGGCGGTGAGTCCGCCTTCTGCCGTGGTCAGTGTGACGATTGCCGTGCCTGTGCCCACTGCCCATATCGTTCCGCCCGATACCTTTACAATGGACGGATTATTGGTTGTCCATGTGCCGTTTATATTTTTCGCGTAGGAGGGCGTCGTCACCACCTCGGGCTTGTATTCCTCGCCCAATGTCATGGTGTGTGATTTTTTGGCAAACTCAATTTTCCGGGGAGGAATTGAACTCATTGAGAAATTGTCGAGATCCGGCATGGATTTCTGATTTGCGACATACACCTTGCGATCAGGAGTGAAGCCAAGAGGCGAACCCTCGACAATTTTCACCTGAGTGCCCTCATCGCACATTTTATAGACAAAATACGCAGCTTCCACTTCGGTACGCAGACATCCCGAAGAACAACTGGTGCCTATTCTTTGAACGCTCGTGCTAAACACTGATGAAAACTCAGTTCGTTGGTATATAGGACCGTGTATGAACAACCCTCCGTAATGATTGTTTGTCTCATAATATGTAGACGTATAGGGAGAGTAGGTGTTCGCAGGCCATCTATGCCATTCCTCTTTTTTGCCTATGGTAAATATTCCTGTGGGGGTCATTGACGCTGACTTGCCGGTAGCTGTGGACCATGTGGCAACACGCACATTATAAAGCCCGTAATCGTCTTTTAAAAACACGGACAATGTATGCGCGCCCTTTTCTACATATATAAAATACGGCGTATCACCGGTCGGAAAACCGTATTGATTTGCCTGAGCAAGCTCATCATCTGACAAGTCATTATTTATATCGGTCATATCCATATTTATCGTAATTTTACCGTTTATTATATCAGAGTTACTTGCTGCCTGTTCGGAGTTATCTGCGGCAAACCATGTATTGTAATTAAGCGCAAAAATCGCGGCGCATGCAACGAACGCCGAAGCAATAATAAATGTTATTGCTGATGATATACACTTTTGGGATTTATTCATTAACAGCCTCACCTGTTCCAAATAAAATTTATTTTATGAATTTTAGCTAATCATAATAATTATACCACTCTTTGTTTATATTGGTCAAGATTCTTATGTAACTATTCTGTAAATATATGTAATAAATTGTAATAAATTTATTATTCGTATATTTTATAAATACGTTTGATTTAAATTTAAAGTCAAATAATAGTCTTACTGAGTCGCTGTTTTTTTACAGCTGAAATATTTTATTTAAAAAAATAATAAAAAAATACTTGACAAAATCATATACGTGTATTATAATTTAGAAGCTGTTGAAATGAACAGCAGCGTTTCGGGGCATTAGCGCAGTTGGGAGCGCGTTTGAATGGCATTCAAAAGGTCAGGGGTTCGACTCCCCTATGCTCCACCATGATGCCTTGCATATTGCAGGGCATTTTATTTGCCGGTGTGATGGAATTGGCAGACGTGCTGGACTCAAAATCCAGTGGTAGCGATACCGTACCGGTTCGACCCCGGTCACCGGCACCAATACGAGAAACTCGATTGTCCCGCATCAAGGATAGTCGAGTTTTTTATTTTATATAGGAGGTTTTATGGAATACATTAAATTATCTGAAAATTTAGAATTTTCAAGAATAATCCAAGGATTTTTCCGTTTGGAAAACTGGAACAAAAATACAGATGAACTCGCTGATTTTATGAGATATTGTATCGACTGCGGTGTAACCACATTTGACACAGCCGAAATATACGGTCGTGGATTGGTTGAATCCGCCATGGGTGAGGTTTTTGCCAGATTTCCCGATATCAGAAGCCGTATTCAGCTTGTAAGCAAAACGGGAATATTCGTCAAACAATTGAGCGACAGGGAATTTTGGCACTATGACACTACCTATGACAGAATCATAAATTCTTGCAAGCAAAGCCTGCAAAGGCTGCACTGCGATTATCTTGATTTGTATTTGATTCACCGCGAAGATCCATGCATTGACCACCATGAAACCGCAAGAGCATTGCTTGATTTAAAACAAAGCGGGTTAGTGCGTGAGATAGGCGTTTCAAACTTTGACCCGCATAAATTCAATGCATTAAACAAATGCACGGGCAATCAACTGGTCACCAATCAGATAGAATGTAATCCATGCTGCTTTGAGCATTTTAACTCCGGCATGATTGATTTTCTGACTGCCGATTCAATTCACCCGATGATATGGTCGCCATTGGCCGGAGGTTCAATTTTTACTTCTAATGAAGAAAAGTTCATTCGTGTACGCAATAAATTAAATGAAATTGCTTATAGACATCAAACCTCTGCTGCTTCAATTGCATACGCCTGGCTGCTGTACCATCCGGTTAAAGGAATGCCTATCAGCGGAAGCGGCAAAGTTGAGCGCCTAAATGAAGCTGTAAATGCACTCGACGTTAAACTGAAGCATTATGAATGGTATGAGATTTATCTTGCCAGCGGACAGCAAATATTGAGATAATCGTTTGGAGGAGGATTTTTTTGATTAAATTAGAACGAACCAGCGTTATGAATCTGGAAAACGCAATGAGAGGCGCGCGAAATCCCATGAACAGTTGGGCAAGAAGCGACAGCAACTACAATGAAAACGGCGAGTATATTCTGGGACCCAATGATCTTGATTTGGCGCAAAGACTGCGCTGCGCCGGCAGCGATCACCGCAAATTCCTCCGTCAGGTGTTTGTTTCGGTAGACATTACTGCGCCGCTATATTGGTGGAAAGAGTACGACACATACAAGGTCGCTACCGTGGCGAATTCTACCAGCACAATGCATAAAATAACAAGCAAGCCGTTTGACATGGACGATTTCAGCCACGACCACATGAGCAAATCAGCCGAAAAATTTATGCAGAGCATTGTAGATGAACTGGAAAGAATACGCCTGCACTATATTGAAACTAAAGATAAAGCTGATTGGTATGATATAATCCAACTGCTCCCCTCCAGCTACAATCAGATGCGCACCTGCTCGCTCAATTATGAAACGCTGATAAATATTTATTACGCGCGCAAGGATCACAAGCTCGCTGAGTGGCACACGTTCTGCGACTGGATCGGCTCTTTGCCGTATGCTGAGCAGCTTATAATATGCAGTGACAGCGCCGAATAAAAATATTGAAAGAAAAGAGACATGACGATTTCTTTGCAAACTCGCCATGTCTTTTGAATTTTATGGGTTATTTTTAGTCGATGTTGATTTTTGGAAGCTCCGGCATGAATTCATTGGAGATTCTGCGAAGAATTTTGTCGAGAGTTTGAATTTCTTCATCAGACAAATTATCCATTATACGCTGACATACTACTTCCATGTAAGAAAGCCCAAGGTTGTAGTAATGATAAAACTTATCAGTCACTTTCAGATGATATTCTCGTTTATCCTCAACTGACTGAACCTTTTCAATGTATCCCTTTTGTACCAGCTTGTTGACCTTATAGGCTGCGTTTGGCGGAGATATACCCAAAAATGACGCAAATTCATTTACTGTGGGGCTGTCAAGCGTATGAATCACTTCTACACAATAGGTTTCCACCGTTGTCAGGCTTGCTTCACGGTCAGCAAAGGTAGAAAAAACACTTTTATAATAGTTGAGCTTGAATTTTGCATAAACTTCAGAGAAGTTTCTAATTATATTTACTTCATTTTCCATTTTTAAAAATACCATCCTGAATTTATTATATATATATTTTACATCATATCTCAAGTTTGGTCAATAGATTTTTTTAAATTACTTAAATTTTTTTTACTTTTTATGTCATAAAAATAAAAAAATCTAAAAAAATCCAAAATATTGTGTTCATTTTTTCGATGTTGGATGTTATAATGTAAGTAAATTATTCGAAAGGAGCAAATCATCGTGAAAAAATTATACCGTGCGGCAGCCTTGTCATTGGCCGCAGCTATTACAGTCGTATTTGTCGGATGTCAGAAAGAGGTTACCTCCCAAGACCTGATGGAAAATGTAACGGCCACCAATGTATCTCAAATGACTTTCACCGACGCTTTTGCAGAACTTTATACTGACTTCTCTCTGGACTTGATGAAGTATATGTACTCCAAGGACAAAAATACTGTTATTTCACCTCTTGCGCTGTTGAACGCGCTTATGGTATCAGCTAACGGGGCAAACGGTCAAACCTTGAGTGAAATTCAAGGTTTATTGGGAAACAAACTTACACTCAATGACATAAATCTCTTTTTACACACCTATAAAGAAAATTTATCAAACACTGAAACGGCCACGCTGTATCTTGAAAATTCCCTATGGTTTAATTCTGACAATGCTTTCACTCCAAACAGCGATTTTCTTCAGGCAAATGCCAACTATTACGATGCAGCGTTATTTAAAGACAGTTTTTCGTCGGAAGCCTTGCAGAACATCAACAACTGGATGTCTAATCAAACACAGGAAAATCTTTCTTTCGTTATGAGAGACTTGCCTAAGGACGCACCGATGTATCTGGTTAATGCGGCGGCGATGAACGCAGAATGGGATAAGCCCTATTCCTATGACCAGGTAGCAGACGGCGAATTTACCAGCGCAAAGGGAGAAAAGCAAACAGCTCAAATGATGACATCTTTCGATTATATGTACCTCAGCCACGATATAGTAGAAGGATTCATGAAATATTACAGCGGTAAAAACTATGCCTTGGTTGTGCTGCATACACGTTATGAAAATTATAATCAACAGGCTTTCATTGATTCTCTTTCAGCTCATTCAATAAGAACACTTTTTAATAAAAAAAAGAACGAGGTGGTACAGTCCACCATGCCGAAATTTGAATGTGATTTCTCAGGAGAAGTGTCCGATATGCTTAAAGCAGTAGGCGTAAAGACCGCGTTCAACTCAAATTCGGCCGACTTTTCTAAAATGGGTGAATCAGACAAAAATCTGTATATCGATGATATATACACCAAGGCGCATATTCGTGTAACTGAAAAAGGCACAAAAGCAGGTACTGCGGCCAGCATAAGCAATCCTAACGACACTGCTTCGCAAATACACTTTGTTAATGTTGACGGTCCGTTTGTGTATATGGTGGTTGATTGCAAGAGCTACCTGCCGATACTCATCGGCACAGTAAACACACTTAAATAAATCAACGTATTTGTTCGTATTTTTCGTAAAAAGGATACAGAAAGGATATGATGAAATATGTCAAACAACATCTATCAAAGCTGCCCCGTATTTTCAAACTCACTTTTAAATCTACGGCTTACATCGGATGAGGATGTAAATGAACTTCTGAAATGCTATTCAGACGAAGCCTCAGTGCCGTTTTTCAATTCGGACAATTGCCACGGCGATGATTTCCATTACACAACGCTCGAGAGAATGAAGCAGGCTGTTGATTTTTGGAAATACAGCTATGATAACGGATGGTTCGTACGCCTTACTGTAATATTGAATGGCACAGGCGAAAAAATTGGTACAGTTGAAATGTTCAATCGAGATACTCCGTCAGTTTACGGAAGCCACGGCGTTCTGCGAATAGATTTGATGAGCCGTTACGAGCGCAAGGACGTTATATCAGGTATTTTGGAACTTGCAGACAGATATTTTTATGACGCGTTCGGAGTTGACTGCATTCTGACAAAAGCAATTCCCGGCGCGACGAATCGAATTGCCGCTCTGGAAGCGGAGGGTTATATTAACGCCGATGACTTTGAAGTCGGTCCGCATTATTATGTAAAGCGTCGTTAATTTTATTGAGCATTTCAGGCTCGTCATCACATACCGCCGCTTTAAAAATATTAATATAACCTCGAATTTTGACAAAACCTGATAAATATTGTTGACATTAAAAGAAGGCAGAATCCATGTGAATCCTGCCTTCTTTTATATTTTATCAATCAGCAAAAATTGAATCTTCCTTCGCTCTGACATCGGCGCGGTCGGCGGCTGTTGCCTCGGCATTTACAGTTATAACGCCGTCGTTATCTATCTCCAGCTTGTCGCCCTCGCGCACATTGGCGGGAAGCTCCGCTGTGGGAATCGCGAACATCTTGCGTTCGTCATCCTCGCATATGGCATAAATGCCGTCAAATCTGTCAACTGTAAGCTTTCTCATATGTATTCTCCTCACTTTGATGTAGTCACAGCAATATCCGTGCCATCGGTTTCATAAATTATTGAGCCGTCAGTGTCTGTTCGGTTTATCTGAGAATTTATCTCATTCAGCCGTTCGAGTGTCTCCTGTTTCGGATGCCCGTATTTGTTATCTTCGCCGACGGAAATCGCGCTGTATTTTGCATTTAATGCCTTGACAAATTCGTCGCAGCTGGATTCTTTTCCTCCGTGGTGCGAAACCTTGTAAATATCGGCGCTCAGGTCGTAATCGGTCTTGAGCAGTTCCTTTTCCACCTTTTTATTTGCATCGCCGCCTGTTAAAATCGAAACATCTTTATAGGTGAATTTCAGAACAACCGAATAGTCGTTGAGATCGTCATAATCAGAATTCTTTTTGGGCGACAGCACAAGCATGGCCACGCCGTCCAAATCGTATGTCTGTCCCGGAGTGGGCTGTGTTACCTTCAAGCCTTTTTTTGAAATCGCACTCAGCAAATCCTTATAAGTCTTGGTAGTTGGGGTCATGGCTTTTGAAGTACGCGACATCATCATATTGTCAACAGTAATTTCGCTGTTCAGCACCGTGTCCATGCCTCCGATGTGGTCGGAATGAGGGTGAGTTGCCACCAGCCAGTCGAGGTGAGTTACACCCGCGCGGTCAAGATAATCCAGCACCGTCTCGCCCATTCCGTTCTCTCCGCAGTCTATCAGCACATTCCGATCGCCGCACTGAATCAGAATGGAATCGCCCTGCCCGACATCTATCACATGCATTTTCATGTGTGGGTCACCTTTGAGTTCCCCCAAGGTTTCATAGCTGCCCTCGCCGAAAATCGAATTTAAAAATTCGTCTGCTTCTTCCTCTGTGCAGCCTGTCATCATGCAGGCTGAAAGCATTACGACAGACAAAATTATGCTGAATATTGAAAGTAATCTGCGGCTTTTTAGTTTAATCATTTCTTTTTCCCCCTTTTGGGCGTTTTGTTCCTAATCGGACTTTTGCGTGAATTACGTCCGCTCGCCTGACGTGAATTTTTGTTGCTCTGCGATGCCGCCTGTCTGTATTTCTGCGATGGCTTTATCAGGCAGTTTGGAGTACTGCCTATTAAGTCTGTGCGCCCCGCCTTGATAAGTGCCTGCTCCACAATGTCGTGGTTTTCGGGTCGGAAGTACTGAAGCAGCGCGCGCTGAAGCGCCTTTTCCTGCGGAGTGCGCGGAACATATACCTTTTCGAGCGTGTACGGGTCAAGCCCGGTGTAAAATATACAGGTCGAAATCGTTCCGGGAGTGGGGTAAAAATCCTGCACCTGTTCGGGATGCAGATGCTCTTTTTTGAGGAACAGTGAAAGTTCTATCGCGTCGTTTATCGTGCTTCCGGGGTGGGAACTCATCAGATACGGCACGAGATACTGCTTCTTCCCCACCTCCTCGGTGATTTTATAAAATTTATTCGCAAATTTTTTATAAACCTCGAAATGCGGCTTGCCCATCTTGTCCAGCACCTGCGTAGAACAGTGCTCGGGCGCAACCTTTAGCTGACCGCTGACGTGGTATTCAACCAGCTCGCGCATAACTTCCGGGTCTTTTTCCAGTATCATGTAATCGAAACGTATACCCGAGCGTATAAACACGCGCTTTACACCCTTGATTGCTCGTATTCTGCGCAGCATTTCAAGAAATTCGCTGTGGTCGACCTGCAAAGCCGGACAGGGTTCAGGTGCAAGGCATCTCTTACCGCCCTTGCACATTCCCGCCTTATCCTGCTTTTTGCAGGAATGTATACGGAAATTTGCCGTAGGCCCGCCTACATCGTGAATATATCCTTTAAAGTTCGGCTTTTTAGTGAGCATTTCAGCTTCGCGCACCACGGAATCAATGCTTCGGGTGGAAATCTGACGCCCCTGATGAAACGCCAGAGAGCAGAATGCACATGCGCCAAAGCAGCCGCGATTGTGGATAATTGAGAACTCAACCTCCTTGATTGCGGGAACGCCGCCCTCTGCCTCATAGCTGGGATGATATGCCCTCTCATACGGCAATTCATAAACCCAGTCAAAATCCTCGGTGGTAATCGGGCGCATGGGCGGGTTTTGAACCAGAATTTTATCGCCGTGGCGCTGAATTACCTTTTTACCTCGCACAGCGTCCTGCTCGTCCTGCTCTATACGGCAGGAAATTGCATACTCGCGCTTAGATTCACACACCCGCTCATACGACGGACATTCCGCGACGGAGCTTGGAACATACTCCTCCACAGGTATGGCAACACATGTGCCGCGAACATCATTAATTGTCGAAATATCTTCGCCGCTGTTCAGTCGCTCTGCAATCTCCATCATCGAATATTCTCCCATGCCAAATGCGAGAATATCTGCGCCCGACTCAATCAAAACTGACGGTTTTACCTCGTCATCCCAGTAGTCATAGTTGGCAAACCGCCTGAGTGACGCTTCCAGACCGCCTATGATTATCGGAACATCGGCATACGCACGGCGGCAAAGCTTACTGTAAACAGTAACCGCCCTATCGGGACGCTTGCCGGGCTTTCCACCGGGAGAAAAGGAATCCTCGCTGCGCTTTTTCTTCGCTGCTGTATAGTGGGCAACCATAGAATCAATGTTGCCCGCCGTCACAAGATAAGCCAGGCGCGGCTTGCCAAACTGTCGGAATTCTTCAATATCATTTACATTCGGCTGCGGGAGTATCGCAACGCGATACCCCTTTGCTTCCAGTACGCGCGAGATAATCGCAACGCCGAAGCTGGGGTGATCCACATAGGCATCGCCCGAAACATATACGAAATCAACGTAATCCCAGCCGCGCTGCTCAATATCCGCACGGGAAATGGGCAAAAAAGCCAAAGTATTCACCTCTTGTTTCAAACAATATTATCGTTTTCTTTTTATATTCTGCACCCACGGCGCGTCCGCAATTGAGTCATAAAAATCATCTTCATCATCTTCCCAAGCTTTATCGCTGCCTGTATTGTCTTGAGATGTCGAAATTTCCTCCCACGGCGGCACATCATCGTCAACATGTTTATCCCGAACGTCGGTTACTGTAGAAAACCAAACCTCTTCATCGCCGGTTTCTGAATCTTCCTTATCATCAGAACCGCTTTCATCTGAGCTGTCGGCAAGAACCGGCTCCTGCGAGAATTTCGTGGAAAACTCAGCAGCTTCGTCCTCATTTTCGCCTGAATCCTCATCGAAATACTGAGTAAAATCACGCACACTTGCTGATGAATTCGGCTCAGGCGAGGTCGATGTGTTTTCATCAGTATACTCTTCATCCACATCATCGTCGTCAACCTCTTTAGCGTTGAAGAATTCCGACTGTCGCGCTGTGATTTCCTCGTGCCCATTGTCGAGCGTTTGCGCCGCAAACTCGCTGTGACTGCGTACTATCGGGTCGTCCTTGCCTGACGGAATGTTATTCATGGTCATCTCAAGCCACTGCGCATGTGTAATAAGCACGGCTCGCGGCTTTGAACCCTCATACGGACCTATAACGCCGTTCTCCTCAAGCTGATCGATAATTCTTCCTGCTCGGGCATAACCTACGCTGAGCCTGCGCTGAAGCATAGATGTAGACGCCTGTCCCGCCTCGGTGACAACTTCGACCGCCGCCATAAACAGCGGGTCCTTGTCGGAAAAATCAGCGGGATTATCGCCGGCATTCTCCATGGAATTGCGCTCGATTTCATCGGCTATGTTCACGTCATATTCTGCCGCGCCGTTTTGCTTGATGAAGTTGATAACGCGTTCGACCTCTCGATCGTCCACAAAGCATCCCTGAACTCGTGTGTGCTTGCTGTTGCCCATCGGGTGATAGAGCATATCGCCGTAGCCTATCAGGTTTTCTGCGCCGCCCTCGTCAAGAATGGTTCGTGAGTCGATCTGCGAGGACACCGCAAGAGCGATTCGGCTGGGAATATTATTCTTGATTGTACCCGTGATAACGTCGACAGAAGGACGCTGAGTTGCCAGCACCATATGCATTCCCGCCGCACGCGCCATAGCCGCCAATCTCGCAATTGCGTCCTCAACCTCCTTGGGCGAGGCAATCATCAGATCTGCCATTTCGTCGATAACTATAACTATTCGGCACATTTTCTCAAACTCGCCTGTTTCCTCGGCAAGCTTGTTGTAATTGTCGAGGTTTCGCGCACCGTGCTCCTTGAGCATTCCGTAACGCTTGAGCATCTCGCTGACCGCCCACTGCAGCGCACCGGCTGCCTTTTTAGGCTCACACACAACAGGCACCAGCAGGTGCGGTATTCCGTTGTACATGTCGAATTCAACCGACTTCGGGTCAATAAGCACCATTCGCACTTCCTGCGGCGAATATTTATAGAGTATGCTCATCAGCATTGAGTTGACACACACCGACTTACCTGAACCGGTAGAGCCTGCGATAAGCAAGTGCGGCATTTTGCTGAGGTCACAAAGCACGATGTTGCCCTCAATGTCCTTTCCAAGTGCGACAGTGAGTGCGCCCTTAGCTTCAATGAATTGCTGCGAACCGAGAATTTCTCTGATACGCACCATCTGCTTATTTTTGTTAGGAATTTCAATGCCAACTGCGGGCTTACCCGGAATCGGAGCCTCTATTCGTATCGACTGCGCCGCCAATCGCAGCGCTATATCATTGGAAAGATTGGTTATCTTATTGATTTTGACACCCGGCGCGGGCTTAATCTCGTATCTGGTAACTGTCGGACCGCGGCTTATGTCGGAAATTGAAGCCTTCACGCCGTATTCCTCCAGCGTGTCTATCAGGTGCTCCGCCATTTCCCTAAGCTCGTTTTTGTTGTCATTTTCATCCGAATTTTTCGGCATAATAAGCAGCTTGAGACTTGGATACTTATATTCATCCTCGCCCTCATTATCCTGCGAGCTGCTGACAGCCTTGGCAAATTCGTCCTTCTGCTCCTGAATTTCCTCTGCCTTTGTTTTCTTCTTCGCTTTTACCGATGCTTTGTCTACCAAAGCATCCAGATCGTTCTGAACCGCGGCTTCTGCCTGCGGTTCGACCGAAGCTGTATCGGAATCGGTTGAGAATTTTTTCTTTTTCAGCCTTGCGGCAGGCTTCGGCGCATCTTTCGGCTCTTCGGAATGCTCAGTTTCAATGCTGATTTCATCCGAATACGGCTCGTCTGAATATTCTATTTCGTCAGCCTCATAATAAGGATCATCTTCAGGCTCTCTTATATCCTGAACTATCTGCGTCAGACTATCGGAAAACGCTGACAGCTTTGCTTTCATATCAGAAAAAAGCTTCACAGGAGTGGTGTGGGTCAAAAGCATTATGAAAGCGATAATAAGCAGAAATATAGATATTACTGCGCCGGGCTTGCCAAGCACCATTCTGAAAAATTCGCCCACCAATCCGCCGAGCAGCCCCGTACCTCCCAGCCTTCCGCCATCGCTGTAAATCTGAGAGAAAAGCTGCATGAAGCCGCCGGACAGATCGTTATTTATATCGCGGTAACCGTCCGACTGGAGGAAAACATAACTGAATGCGTCCACCAGGATAAATATACATGCCGCCGAACGCACAGTTTCAAATATACGTCTGCTGCCCATCTGGGTCGCAAGCATGTAGACAACGCAAAACAGCAGCGCATCCCACAGAATAGCCATATTGCCGAACAATCCAAATATGAAATTGTGCATCACATTCCACAAATTGTCGCTTGTAAAGAATATCAGCGCGCACATAAGCGAGGCCATTATGAACACAATTATCGAAGCTGCTTGCTTGCTCCAGTCAAGATCGTCATCGTCCTCATCAATAAGTTTCTCTCTGACCTTGTTGTTTTGCTCCAATATTTCATTCTCCTCATTAACCTTTTTCTTCCTGCGCTTCGGCGGAGCTTCTTCGACCTGAGTGTTTACAGGCGGGTTTACATCAGGATTAGTATTCCTTACTTGCTTGGACTCCGATTTTTCTGCGGAATTTGCTGCAGGTCGCACCGCCTTGGCGGGTTTCTTTTTTGTTTTACCCTTCACATCAAATTCAGCCGCAGTTTTTTTGCGTTCTGCGGCCGATTTTGTGGATGATTTCGGAGTGACTTTTTTATTAGTCACTCCGTTTTTTGATTTGGGTGAAACGGAGCTTTTCCTGACGCCCGACCCTTTTTTTGCTTTTTTAGGATTATCATTCCCCTTGATTTTTGCCATTTGGTAATATCATCCTCAGTTCAATTCAACTATGTTCAATGCTGTTTTACTTTGCAAGCGAAAACTTAACGCCTGTTATGCTTTCGATAACGCCTATAATAATTACGATAACGCCCAATATAAGGCAATAGTATCCGAAATACTGGAATTTATCATTGGATACTATCCATTTGAGGAATTTAATTGCCAGCACACCGACAACCGCCGAAACAACAACACCCACCAGAATGGAAACTATTGTGGAACCGCCTACAGCAGACCAGTCTGTGTCCTTGATTTCCAGCAGATTTGCCATGAGAATTGTCGGAATACCCATTATAAATGAGAATTCGAGTGCGGTGTTTTTATCTGCGCCCGTGAGCATGCCCATTGTTGTGGTAGTACCGGAGCGGCTGAGACCCGGCATAGATGCAAGGCACTGACCGATGCCCATCGCGCAGGCATTTCTCATGGTAAGCACGCCTTCACTGTTCTTCTTGCCGCCAAAGCTGACATTGAACACCGTCGCCATGAGAATCAACACGCCTGTGAGAACGAAGAACACGCCCTCAACCATGATGTCACTGTCATTTGAGAAATATTCAGATAAATCCGCCATGGTTTTGACCGCCTCGCCGTCGGCAAGCTCAAGTCCGAGCCATCCGAAAACAGGTATGAAAAGTGTGATTGCAAACGCAGACGCAACCACAAGGAAAATTATCATCCTGCGTTCTTTGTTCATCTTGTCAAGCTTCCAGACAAACTTTTTTGAAAACAGATCCTTACACATGCTGAAAAATTCCAGAATCATCTTCCAGATAAGCTCACGGTAAACAATGAATACCGCAAAAAGCGTGCCAAAATGGAGGAAAAGTGAGATCGTTTGATTTCCGACATCGGCTTCTCCTGCGCCCGTTGTGGGCAAAATATGCTGTGCGAGTGAAAGATGTCCGCTGCTCGACACAGGGAGAAATTCTGTAAGTCCTTGAATTATACCCTGAATAATGGTTTCCCATACGCTCATAAATATGTACCTCTTTCATTGTATTGATTATGTAAACCGCTTTCCGCAGAAAGCGGCACATCGACAAGCTTATCTTATCTGTGAATTTACAGCGCGCGTAATATCTGCGCCGGGACTGATTTCACTGTCTAAATAATGGCTCGGGTCGCTGGAAATCACTCTCACCGCTGTACACACGCCGTTATTTTCAATATATTCAACAGTCGCGCCTTTTATTTGGGCAAATTTGTGTTTGGACTGCGGCGGATTATTTGTGTCGGGATAAAAAAACAGAAAGCTATTATCAATAAAATGATAATA
>JAQXFQ010000085.1 GCA_029005175.1 Bacillota bacterium | reverse complement strand
GCTCGTCCAGAATCAGCAGGTCGGGAGTGCCTATCATTGACATTGCAATGCCGAGACGCTGTTTCATGCCGAGTGAGAATTTACCCGCTTTTTTTCTGCCTGTTTCTGCGAGTCCCACAAGGGTGAGCAGCTCGTTGATTTTTTCTTTGTTGTAAACGCCCATTGCAATAGCCTTCATTTTCATGTTGTCGAAGGCTGTCATGTCGTCGTAAATGCCGGGAGCCTCAATCAGCGCACCAATTCGGCTTTGCTGCGCGGAGGATTCTCCCGAATTACCGCCGAAAAGCTTTATGTCGCCTGATGTAGGCTTGGCCAGACCCGAAATCATCTTCATAAATGTAGTCTTTCCCGCGCCGTTGCGACCGATTAAGCCGTAGATCGAACCCTTTTTGATGTTCAGGCTGAGACTGTCAACAGCGTTTTGCCTGCCGTATTTTTTTGTGAGACAGACTGTCTGTAATAAATATTCGCTCATGTGGTGTCCTCTCTTCTTGTTTTATTTGGCTTTTGCCCTTTGTGAAATAAATTATAATTAAACAAAGGTAAATTAGTCGCAAAAAAATTATAAAGAAAGTGTAAAGTTGAAAATATTTTATTGAGGTAAACGGCTATAGTGTGTTAAAATTGAAATATATGCATACGCCCGTTAATTTTGATGTCGAAAATAACGGGCAGCCGGCGAAAATATACTGTAATATATAAGCAGGGGGTAAGGACATGGACTGGGTAAGCAGAATGAATCGTGCGATGGATTATGTTGAGGATAACCTGACAGGTGAGATAGACAAGGACGAAATATGCAGAATTATGGGTTGTTCGTTCTCGGCGTTTCAAGGCTCGTTCTCGCAAATCACGGGAATATCGCTGTCGGAATACATCAGGCGGCGCAGGCTGACATGTGCATCGCAGGAGCTTCAAAACACCGACCGCAGGATAATTGATATTGCAATGGATTACGGGTATAGTTCGGCGGACGCTTTTTGCGTGGCATTCAAGCGTCTGCACGGAGTAAATCCGTCAAGCGTTCGGGATAATGCGGTGACGCTGACGTTCTATTGCCGCATGAGCTTTGCCCTTAATATTGAAGGAGTTGACAGGATGAACTACACTATTATGGAAAGAGCGCCGTTCAAGGTCATCGGCGTTCGCCGCACCACGCCCTACGGCGCGGGAACATGGGCAATCGTCAAGAGCGACGGCAGTAACGAGCGCATTAAGGAGCTGAGCGGGCATTTTTACGATCTGGGGCTGTGCTTCGGCTTCGGTGAGGACGGAAGCAATGATTATATGTGCGCCGTAGAGTGGACAGGAGAGAATGTAGAAAATCTCGACAGCTACCAATATCCCGCTGCCGTCTGGCTCAAATTCGAGGCGATAGGCACGATAACGGGGCAAACCTTGACAAGCGTGTGGCACAGGATAAACAATGAATTTCTGCCCCAGAGCAAGTATAAAAAATCAGGATTGCCGACTATTGAAAAATTCGTGGTATGGGATGAAGCGTCAGACTCGTGTAATGTGGAGATTTGGATTCCCGTGACGGAAAAAACAGATGAATAATCAAAAAAGCCGAAAGCCTCAGTGATAATACTAATTTTCAATAAAAGTACGACAAAAAATCTTCGCAAAAAACCATATACGCAAGTTTTTTGCTCGATTTTTTTGTACTTTTTTAATTGAAAATCAGTATAAGAGGTTTTCGGCAGATTTATTTTTTGAGAAAATACACTTTTGACGGCAGTGACAGCCATAAAAATCAGACACATCACACGGAATTTTACCGAAATGATGTGCCTGATTTTTATTTATTGAAGTTTACTGATTGAAATGAGTAAAACATAGTCAAATGCTTACTTCTGGAGACCTTCTGCAACTGCAACTGCGCAAGCAACTGTAGCACCGACCATGGGGTTGTTGCCCATGCCCATGAGACCCATCATTTCAACGTGAGCGGGAACAGAAGAAGAACCTGCAAACTGAGCGTCACCGTGCATTCTGCCCATGGAGTCTGTGAGACCGTAGGAAGCAGGACCTGCTGCGACGTTGTCGGGGTGAAGTGTACGACCTGTGCCGCCGCCGGAAGCAACAGAGAAGTACTTCTTGCCGTTCTCGATTGCCCACTTCTTGTAAGTGCCGGCAACGAGGTGCTGGAATCTTGTCGGGTTGGTGGAGTTACCTGTGATTGAAACGTCAACGCCCTCAAGCTTCATGATAGCAACGCCTTCGAGAACATCGTTTGCGCCGTAGCAGCGAACCTTTGCTCTCTCGCCGTCGGAATAAGCCTTCTCCTGAACGATCTTGAGATCGCCTGTGAAGAAGTCATACTCTGTCTGGACATATGTGAAGCCGTTGATTCTGGAGATGATATAAGCAGCGTCCTTGCCGAGACCGTTGAGGATAACTCTCAGCGGCTCTTTGCGGGCGCGGTTAGCTGTTCTGGCGATGCCGATAGCACCTTCAGCAGCAGCAAAGGACTCGTGACCTGCGAGGAATGCAAAGCACTTTGTGTTTTCGCTCAGAAGCATTGCGCCGAGATTGCCGTGGCCGAGACCGACGTTTCTCTGCTCTGCAACAGATCCGGGAATGCAGAATGCTTCAAGTCCGATACCGATAGCGGCAGCAGCGTCAGCAGCATTTGTGACATTCTTCTTGATAGCAACAGCGCAGCCGAGTGTGTATGCCCATGTTGCGTTTTCAAAAGCGATAGGCTGAACGCCCTTGACGATAGCGTCAACATCTACGCCCTTGGAGAGACAAAGATCGCGAGCGTCTTCGAGGCTGGCAATGCCGTACTCTGCGAGACATTTCTCGATCTTGGCCATTCTTCTTTCTTTGCCTTCAAACTTTACATCATTAGCCATTGTTCGATTCTCCTCCTCTCTTATTCTTCTCTCGGATCGATATACTTGGCAGCGTTGTCAAACTGACCGTACTGACCAATGTTCTTCTTGTATGCTTCGTTGGGCTCCATGCCGTGACGAATATCCTCGAGCATCTTGCCAAGCTTTACAAACTGATAGCCTGTAACTTCGTTATCGCTGTTGAGAGCAAGCTTGAGGACATAGCCTTCAGCCATTTCCATGTAGCGAACGCCCTTAGCAGCAGTTGAGTACATTGTACCAACCTGTGAACGGAGACCCTTGCCGAGATCTTCGAGACCTGCGCCGATCGGCAGACCGTCTTCGGAGAAAGCTGTCTGTGAACGACCGTAGACTATCTGGAGGAAGAGCTCTCTCATAGCTACGTTGATAGCGTCGCAGACGAGGTCTGTGTTGAGAGCTTCAAGGATTGTCTTGCCGGGGAGGATTTCAGCAGCCATAGCTGCGGAGTGAGTCATACCGGAGCAGCCGATTGTTTCGACGAGAGCTTCCTGGATAATGCCATCTTTTACGTTAAGTGTGAGCTTGCAGGTACCCTGCTGAGGGGCACACCAGCCTACACCGTGTGTGAGACCGCTAATGTCCTTGATTTCGTAAGCCTTTACCCATCTGCCCTCTTCGGGGATAGGAGCAGGACCGTGCTTGGGACCCTTAGCGACAGTGCACATTTGTTCCACTTCATGAGAATACATCATAATTGTGGGGACTCCTTTCGCTTTACGGTTAATAAAGAGATACAAATTAATCAATAACTTGCCATCTACTATTATACCATATTCTTGTCCAATGGCAAGCATATTTTTCGATTATTTCTTTTAAATTTTTGTTATTTTTCCTGTTAATGCATAAATTCATAATTAAAAGCAAAACTGGGTGTGATTTAGGATGACAGATTCAGCCATAAAGCGGGGCGAACGGCGACGTCGTTGGGATTATAAAAAGCTAAAGCCCCGTGACCAAAAAGACCATTGAGTGTACCTATGTCAGTAATATAGCTATATCTAGGTAAACGTAACCACCAATTACAATTTCCACTACCGAAATCAAAACTAGCCCCTTGTTTTTTTGTATAGATGGTAGGTCTTGCTATGCGTTCATCGTCTGATGGAAAATACTTTTTAACTTCCTCTATACTAAGGCAGAAAACTCTATCTAGCGTTTCTGAATCATATCTTTTGCTGTTTTTGGATGTGAGATTGTTTACATTACGTGCAATAGCTATCTTTTGTTGTTCTGCGCGACTGAAAGCTGTGTCGAAAAATTGGTTATTTACCCAACTACGTAGTGAGCAATTATACCATGTGATGTCTCCTAATTTTTCATTATACATCTTGCAATCTATCGCCATTTCGGTTATCAGCAGAGCCTTGCCGTCCTCTATCGCCAGCACTTTCCAGTCAAGCGGCTCAATTTCTCCGTTCGCGCCCTGCGGGTATCTGCCGAACTGTATGTAGTCCCCGACTTTCAGAGCGGTGGTTGTCGCGGGTTCATTAACTTTAGTCTGCTTGGGTTTAGGGCTGTAGCCTGTAATTCGTTTAACCGTATTGTATGCCATATCCGCCGCACTCGCTATATTTGAACTGTCGTAGGACTGAATCGTGGCGAACTTCACATGAGAATGCTGAGCCAGTTCATTGGGCATGATTCCCTCCAGCACGGTGAGCATGTAGCCCTCCTTGCCGTTGTTGAGCATGGCGCGGAAGCTGTCCCATTCCTCCTTGACCCAGCGAGCGTTGACGTTCTCTATAGATGTACCCACCAGAATCAATACAGACGAGCTTATCAGTGCCTCATTAATTAAATCGCCGTAATCTGGGCGCGCCTTGCGCTGAACCTCTTCGTTGCTGAAAAAGACCTCTAATCCCTTTGCTCTCAGCGTATCGTAAAGTTCGCGGGCAATCTCACTGTCGCGGGTAGGCCGTCCCGTGTGTATATCAAGATTTTTAAATGAAATAAATACATCATAACTCATGCTGTCTCACCTCGTAATTTCATTATTATAATAATAACACTTTTCAAGGCAAATAACAACACGTTTTTGTATATTCAGACAAAGTTTTTTCAATTTTCAACAACAAAAAACAGCCCCCGACGTATCATAAAATTACGTCGGGAGCGGTGATATTTATATATTCACGTCAAATTGCCAAAAAATTACATCTTGGAGCCCTTTGCACCCTTGGCACCGAAGCCTGTGGCGGAGGAGAGGATGTTTGTGTCGAAAGAGAATGTGATGTCCTCGACCTGACGCTGACGTTTGAGGGCAAGAGCAATCATCTTGTCGAGCAGCTCGGTGTACTTAACGCCCACAGGCTCCCACAGATAGAACGAGAGCGAGCCGGGGATAGCGTTGATTTCGTTGAGCCAGAACTCGTTGGTCTTGGAATCCATAAGGAAGTCAATGCGCACAACGCCGTTGCAGTCGAGATATTTGAATGCGTCCACGGCGCACTTCTGAATCTTCTCCTTGACGTCGGCGGGAATGTCGGCGGGAATTTTTCTCTTGAGGCTTGCCATGCCCTTGCTGCCGCCGCCCTGCTTGGAATTGTCGAGGTACTTGTCGGAGTAGCTGAGAATTTTATCCGAAGCAACGGGTTCTTCGCACTCCGAAGCCTCTGCATATTCGGAATCGCCGATAACAGAGCAGTTGATTTCCTTGAGGTTGACCACGGCAGGCTCCACCAGAACCTTGTCGGCGTATGTGTATGCGTCGGAGAGTGCGGCTTCAAGCTCAGCGGTGTTTTCAGCCTTGCTGATGCCTACGCTCGAACCGAGGTTGACCGGCTTGACTATCACGGGATAGCCGAATTTTTCCTCAACGCGGGAAACAATGCTGCCGAGATCGGAGTAATCGCTCTGAGTGAATCTCAGACCGTCCAGCACTGGTATACCGCATTCCCTGAGCAGAACCTTCGCGACGTATTTGTCCATGCAGATTGCGGAGGGCAGTACATCGCAGCCGACGAACGGGAGGTTGAAGGTCTTGAGGAAGCCCTGCAGTGCGCCGTCCTCGACGTTTGTACCGTGAACGATGGGAAATGCAACGTCAATGGGTGCTATGAGCTTCTTGCCGAACATCTTCTGAGCATACGGAGCGATGTATGTTCTAGAGCCTTCGGTCACGAAATTGACGCGCTCGCACTTGCCGAGAAGCTCGGGAATATTGCGGAATTCGTTTATGTCCTTCAGCTCGTCGCCGTAGTAAAATTCATTTTTCTTAGTGATGTAAATGGGATAGATCTCATATTTTTCCGCGTTCAGGTTTCTGATTGCCTGGAGGGCGGAAATAACGGATATTTCATGCTCAACGCTCTTGCCGCCGAACAGCACGGCTAAATTGATTTTCATTGTGCAGCAACCTTTCTTATAAATAATTGTCGGGCAGATCGTTTTCGAGAAGTACGATTTTCGGCTTGTCGGTCTGCAGGCTGTAGGCTTTGCTTATGGCTTCCTTTATGCCGCTTGCGACAAATACCTTGGACAAATCGTAATCTGTGCTTGCGATGCCGTCATATATTGGCTCGGCCTGCTTTTCGCCCACCAGGATTATAAAGTCGCAGACTTCTGCGGCGTAGATACCGAACCGGCGGTTGAGTTCGTCCTGCTTTACGCCCAGATCTATCATACCGGGCGTTACGAGAACCTTGTAGCCGTCGAACAGCGCAAGGGTGTTCAATGCAGCCTTGCTGCCGCTGGGGTTTGAATTGTAGGCGTCGTCGATTATGGTAACACCGCCGTTTTGCGAGAGCTGAAGTCTGTGGGGCGGCGGGGTCAGCTTGTTGAGCTGTATGCGAATCTGATTGTCAGGCACGCCGAGGAATTTCGCCATGGCGATTGCTCCCGCGAGATTTACGACATTGTGCTCGCCGATAAGGCGGGTGTGCAGTGCGTCGATAGTCTCACCGTCGCCGATGAATGTAAACTCCGTGCCGCTTTGGGATACGCTGAGATTTTCGGCGTGGTAGTCGTTGACGTCGGAAATGCCGTAGGTGAAATATTTCCGGTCGGGGAGGTTGTCGCGGATGTAGCTGTTGTCGCCGTTGAGGAATATAACGCCCTTGTCGGCGACGGCGTCGGCAAGCTCGAATTTCGTCTTGATTATGTTTTCGATAGACTTGAAGGTTTCCAAATGCTGCTCGCCCACAGCGGTGAGAATGCCGTGGGTCGGGTGAACGATGTCGCAAAGCTCCTTGATTTCGCCCACGCGCTTTGCACCCATTTCGCAGATGAAAATTTCATGTGTCGGGCGAAGCTGCTCGCGGATAGTTTTGACAACGCCCATGGGAGTGTTGAAGCTTTCAGGGGTCATGAGGACGTTGTATTTTGTCTTGAGCAGCGAGTTGAGATAATATTTAACGCTGGTCTTGCCGTAGCTGCCGGTTATGCCGATAACGATAAGATTGGGGCACTGTGCCAGCATCTTCTTTGCGTCGTTGATGTAATACTGTCTGACCGCCTTTTCCGCAGGCATATTGATGACGTTGGAGATGATAGGGAGTATAGGGGCAAAGGCGAAGAGAAGTGCCAGACACATGTATTTATAAGGTGCGGGCACGAAGCAGGCAAGCACGATGACGGCGATTTCCACGACCGCCGAGGTTTCGATAAGCCGCTTCATACGGCTGGTATAGACGATAGGCTTCTTTGCGTTCTTCAGCGGCATGCAGAGCGGCAGTGAGATGAGCATAAGCACTGCAAGCAGGACATATCCGACCTTGTTATGCAGCAGGCAGACTATCGCCGCGAAAATCAAGCCGATAAAGTGAAAAATAAGCTTGATGTAATTCTTTTTTATCCACTTGAACTGTTCAACAGCGCGGTATGTGTTGAGCTGAAAAATGTGGAGGTTTTTCAGACATGCAAGCGATGTGCAGACAACGCACAATATCGCGCACAAAATAAATATAAAATCCATATTATGCTCCTGTTTTTAAGAAATTTTCAAAAACGATTTAATAACCTGCTGAAAAACATACGGCTGTTCGAGGAACGAGAAGTGTCCTGCGCCCTCCAGCACCACAAGTCCGGCGTCGGGAATGCTTTTTTCCATAAGCTGACCGTCGCTCAGCGGAGTTGCGGTGTCCTTGTCGCCCCAGATAAGCAGCGTCGGAGCGGAGATTTTGGGCAGCAGCGGGGTTAAATCCTCGTTGACCGCCAGCACAAGGCTTTGGCGCATTATCGGCGAAGCGGCGTTGTAATCGGCGGAGCCCATTTTCTTGCGGAATGCGTCGAGCGCGTTGGGGAAGAGCATCTTTATGAGCTTGGTTTCGAGGAACTTTCTGCCTATTTTGTAAAATCTCTGGCGGGCTTTCTGTTTAAAGGTCTTTTTGGGGAGAATGCCAGCACTGTCTACAAGCACTATTTTGCTTATTTTGAAGGGGAGATTTTCCTGCGAGGCCATTTTGATGATAACTCTGCCGCCGTAGGAGTGACCGAGAAGTATAACCTCGTCGCAGTCAAACTGACTGATAAATGATATTGTGAATTTGGCGAAGTCGGAAACGCTCCACGGCTCGTGAGGCTCTTCGCTGCCGCCGAAGCCGGGAAAATCGAGGGAAACCACCGTGTATCTGGATGAAATGACCTCGGCGATATTTTTGTAAAGCTCAAGATTTGCGCCCCAGCCGTGCAAAAGAAATACATATTTGCCCGAGCCGGATACGGTGTAATTTACCCGCAAACCGTCTAATGTCATCTGCAAAGTAACACGACCTATCTGTAAAAATAAAATTATATTTTTAGTATATTCATTCCGCAGTCTTGTATGAATTTCTGCAAAACGGCGGAGCTTTGACACATTAAAAGCATTATATCACAGAAACGCCGACAGGGCAACCGCCAACAGAAAAATTTTTGAAAATTTTTGGTCGGGGAAAATTTAAAGCGATAAATGATAATTTACCATAGAGTACGCAACATCGGGAATCCAAGGGGGCAGGCCCTCTTGGCGGGGTCAAGGGGCGGCGCCCTTGCGGGGTCGTAGGGGCAGCGCCCCTACAAAACCAAAGTGCAAGAAAAACTAGCAATAGGAAAAAGCGAAGCCCATAAAAAAACAAACGAGAAAATCGAAGATTTTCGAGTGGACGTCACGCAGATAAATTATGATTTACCTGTTGCAAATTTAATTTAAATGTGTTAAAATCTACCTCAGGGAATGAGGTTCTCCCTTGATGCTGTGATTATTTTAAGCATCTAAACCGCTTGTTATAAGCTGATGACTTCTGTGATTTCATTAATCGCAGGGGCATCAGCTTTTTTGTTTCTGCGAAAAGGAGAAATGTTTGCTATGTTGTTAAGTTTTGCTCTGATTTTTCTGTGCGGCATATTGCTTGGCGGTATCTTTGAAAAATTAAAGCTGCCGCGGCTGCTCGGTATGCTGCTGGTAGGAATAATCCTCGGTCCGCACGTGCTGAATTTAATTGATTCGTCGGTGCTGTCGATTTCCGCTGACCTGCGTCAAATCGCGCTTATTATTATACTGGCGCGGGCGGGGCTGAATCTGGATACGTCCGATTTAAAAAAGGTGGGTCGCCCCGCAATTCTGATGTGCTTTGTTCCGGCCTGCTTCGAGATAGCGGGAATGTTGCTGCTCGCACCGAAAATTCTCGGAATAAGTCTCACAGAGGCCGCAGTGCTGGGCACGGTGATAGCCGCAGTTTCGCCCGCCGTGGTCGTGCCGAAAATGCTAAAGCTTATGGACGAGGGCTATGGCACGGATAAGGGCATTCCGCAGCTGATACTGGCGGGCGCGTCGGTTGACGATGTGTTTGTAATTGTGCTGTTCACGTCATGCACGGGACTGGCGGCGGGCGGGAGCTTTTCCGCACTTAATTTAATCAAAATACCCACCGCGATTATTTTTGGCATACTCGGCGGAATAATTTGCGGACTTGCGCTGAAACTTGTATTTGAAAAGGCAAAAATCCGGGACAGCCTGAAAATCCTTGTAATTCTGAGCGCGGCTTTTTTGCTGGTCACGCTGGAGCATTCAGTTACGGGAGCGGTGGGATTCTCGGGACTGCTCGCAGTGATGAGCATGGGCATTACACTGCGCAAATCGGTCAGCGATACCGCCGGCAGGCTCTCGGCAAAGCTTTCAAAGCTGTGGGTGGGGGCGGAGATACTGCTGTTTGTTCTGGTGGGCGCGGCGGTTGATAT
>JAQXFQ010000084.1 GCA_029005175.1 Bacillota bacterium | reverse complement strand
CAAGTAGCCTCACATCGTCATAATGCTCCGGCTTCACGCCGAATTCAGACATTGCGCCGCTCACGGCGAATTCAAGCCGCTGCTCCGCAATTCTGCCCTCCAGTTCCGCAATAGTCTGACGTGCGCTTTCAAGCTCTGCGGCTATGTCAACCGCATTCTGACCTCGCTCGGCAATAATGCTTTCTATACGCTCGCCGATTTCGCCGCCGCTCACGCCGCATTTCGTGAGATAATTGCGTATTATAGCGCGTTGGGCTCGCTCCAGCTTTTGATTGAGCAATGTATCCAAAGCCTCTCTGTCAAATTCCATAAAGTCCTCCTAATTTTCAAAAATCTGCCATTTACTGCGATAGCTTTCCGCCGAGCGAACTCCTGCCTGAACCTCGCTGAGGTCGAGTCTGCGCTCCTCCTCCTCATCTTCCATGATTGGATACAGGTGTTCGCAGTAAATCCCGTAATTCTCAGGAATTTCGAGCAAATCGGGCATACACGCCCCGACAAGCCGAAATATCGTTCTGCACATCCACTTGAGTGCAGGCTCCCACACTGTCCAACGCTCCTCGCACCGCTCTATCAGCTCCCAATACAAAGCCTTCATGCTTTTGCCCGACTGCATCAGACCCTGCAGCTGCTCCAGACTGAGATTCGGCACGCCGAGAAGCTCGTGCATGTCCTCTTTAATGCGGTTGAGCGTGTGCTCAAAGCGCGCGTCATAGCTGAATTTGGATTCCAGAAGTTCCAGGCTCGCCTGCTCACCCGAATCCCCCACAGCCGGGTCGGTCACCAAATCAACCAGCGCACCGGGGGCAAATTTCATGCTCTCCAGCGACTTGCCGTCAGCGTCAATTGCCACCCTCTGCGGAAACATATTAAAACGCAAAGCGTCAATATCGTCCGATTTCAGACGGTTGTAATGCTGCTGATTCGCCATGATTTCCGCGACATCGCTCTCGCCGCAAAGGTCGCCCGTAAGACCGTCATTGATGATAACACGGCATGGAATGAAGTCCAGACCAGTGTCAATTTTTTCTCCCCCATCAATCAAATTGCCGTAGCCGTCATATGTTCCCTCTGTCACGAAGCAGTGCCCATTCTCCATCTCATATTTCTGCCGCCAGACGCGCTGATTGACCCTCTCGGGCTCGTCGGCAGTCTGATAAAAGAAAATGATCTTGCTCAGCCTGTCGGCATCCTCGTCATACGGTGTAAATACAAATTCCGTGGAGGGGCGGAAGGTTATCCCGATATTTCCGCCGTCGCAGGTCAGCTTGAGCGCAACTCTCTTGCCGATAAAGCAATCACGCGCCCCTTTCATCAGCCTTTCGGGGAATGAATTGTCCTCCAGCACCATGTCAAGCAAGGTCTGCATGTCCTCCAGACGCCTGCCGTCTCTGTCTCTCACTCGCAGCTCAGGCGTTCTGCCGAACATAAAGCGCGCCTCACGCTTGATGAGCTTTTTGGTGAGATTGGTGATAAACTGCGTCGGGCGGTAATCGAGGTTTTCCGCTGTGCGCCAATGCTGTCCTCTTCCCTCATAAAAGTCGTAATACCGCAGAATTTCTCCCATATCAGCCAGCACCTTTTGTCCGTAAAGACCGCCCAGCTCACTCAGAATAATATCCGTCTGCGTAATCAAAAAAATTTATCCTCCTTTTTCTGACGGTCAAACCGCCTGTCTTGTTCCCATACCGGAATATCTGCGCCGCCTGTCGGTCACGGAATTGTCGGTGTAAATCGCGTATCTCAGCATGTCCATGGCGTGGTCGTTCTGCTTGAGCGGTTTATCCTCGCCGCGGCTGTCGGCAGAGGAATCCCACACATAGGCGGCAAACTCCCGCAGAGTGTTGACGCAGCCGGGGTTGACCGTCAAGTGTCCGTCGCTGATGCATTTTGACACACAGCGTATCCCCTCCATAACGTCGTTTTTCGCCTTGATAACCTTCCACCCGCGCTTACGCAGCTCCGCAATAAACGATGCCGCAGACGGATCTACGATTATAAATTCAGCACCGGTATTCTCGGCAAACTTATCCACTCTGTCTGCATACTGACTGTCGGTAAGCTGAACCTTTTTGCGCCCGTCGTGATAATATTCCTTTTCCAGATAATAATTTTTTTCCTCGGCGGTGTACCTCCTGATAAGCCCCAGCGCAAAGGGATTCTGCGTACCGTAGTCGCATGAAAGAAACGAAGTTTCCCACTCCCGCTGAATCTCACCGCAATGCACATTAGCGTCAAACATCGAGTAAATCAAGCCCTCCGCCATACACCACTTGCCCAAAATATACCGCTCGTAAAATACCCCCGAATACATGCGCTCATACCTCGCGCGAATATCGTCAGTCAGACTGAAATTGTCCGCCATGGTAAAATGCAGATAAAGCAGGTTTCGCTCCGGCGCATTGTCTATCCACCCCTTTTTAAACCAGTGATAAGGTCCCGAGGGATTGCAGTTGAACCACCACTTAGACCCGGGAACCGAGCATCTGGCGGTCGCCTGACTGACAAAGGATTCGGGCATGAGCGCGACCTCGTCAAAATAAACGCCGGCGAGCGTCATTCCCTGAATCAAGTCCTGCGAACCTTCGTCCTTGCCGCCGAATAGATAAAAGGTGTTTCTATGACCGCACCCCGAAATATTCAGCAGATTTTCGCTGCGCTTTTCACTTATTTTAAATCCCAGTGCGGGTAATGTCTGTTTAGCTGTCTCTATAACATTTCGTCTGAGTGAGCCTAGCGTCTTACCGCAGATAGCAAATGAACAGCCGTCGAATTCCGACATAGCCCAAAGGCAGAATCCCATCACCATTGAAACCGTCTTGCCCGAACGCACTGCGCCGTCTGCAATGATTCCGTCGCAGCGTTTGTACCTCTGCGACCTCCACCAGCAGATAACGGTTTTCTGCTTTGGCGAAAACTCGGCGAATTCAAATTTCGCCTCACCTGAGCCTCTCTTGCGCACCACCGAGTTTTTCAGCTTTTCAACTCGTTCCTCAAGCGACATATATTGATTATCCGTCACCCTCGTCATAAAGCGCGTCCACCTCCTCATTTTCTTCGGGAATGACCGCGCCCAACGCCCTGAGAAAACCGTCATCTGCCTGCTGAGCCTCCTGCACCGCATATTCACGTTCCAGCCGCATCAAATCCAGCTCGAACTTTCTGTCGGCAATGTGAAGCTCCTGAGCCAGCTTTTTGTTAGCAGTTAGCTTGTCGTTCTTCTCCTTGACGCAGGGAATTCCCAAAGCCGCACGCTGGAGGTCAAACAAATCGGCGAGCAGCTTTACTATTCTGCCAAGCCGCACCTCATTGAGCGCGCCAAGCGCAGAACAATCGAGTAAAGTTGCGGTTCCGTCCTTTAGCGTCTCGACATAGCGATACGGCTCCAGCTCGTCCTCCAAAGCCCTCTCCACAATGCTGATTATGCTGTCGGCAACAGCGTAATGCCGCGCCCTGCAAGCCGCAGCGGCCGGCAGCTTTGCCAATCCTCTGCCTCCTTCCTCAAGAATTTTTTCTTCCGAATCGCTCAATAGGCAATTCCTCCTTTTTTGCGACATCGTCTGAAATAAAAGCTGAAATTTTCTTTCCAAACATGTCTGATTAATTTTTGGTTAAAAGTTCTATCGCGCAATTGCGACGATTTCTTTTAACTGTCGCAATTATAACACAAGGAAAACTTGCACTACTGTCAAAATTCGCATTTATGCTAAAGATTATACATATTTAACAAAGCTATTTCGCTTAAATGCGACTAAAACGAAATATTTAATAAAAAATTGCCTTGTATTTCCAAGATTAAGTCGCATTTTTGAGAATGAGGGCTGCAAAATTCATATTTGCAAAACCCGGAATTTTATAAATACGGACAAAAATCCACAAATAGAAACATAAAAGCATAGGCAAAAAATCATTGCATAAAAATAAACATTCTTCAAATTGTCACAAAAATCATGCTGTATTGTCAAAAATTCAGTTGAAAACATGTAATAATTGTAGTACAATACATATATCACAAATGAAAAAGGATGGTTGATTTCATGATTTATATAACAGGTGACACCCACATTCCCATTGACATTCAAAAGCTGAGTTCAAAGATGTTTCCTCAGCAAAAGGAGCTCACCAAAAACGACTATGTAATAATCTGCGGCGACTTCGGCGGCGTATGGAGCGGTGACCAAAAAGACGATTACTGGCTGGACTGGCTGGACAATAAAAGCTTTACCACCCTGTTTGTTGACGGCAATCACGAAAATTTTGACGAGCTTGAAAAATACGAGGAATGCAGCTGGAACGGCGGCAAGGTGCATTACATCCGCCCCTCTGTCATTCACCTCATGCGCGGCTATGTCTACGACATTGAGGGTATGAAGGTATTCACCATGGGCGGCGCACGCTCTATCGACAGAGCTTACCGCCGTGAGGGCATATCGTGGTGGCCGCAGGAAATGCCCAACGAGGAGGAGATCACCCGCGCACGTCAGAATCTCGCGCTCAACGACAATCAGGTCGACCTTATAATCACCCACGACGCGCCCCGCTCAATAGCATCCATGATGAGCTACGAAAAATCGCTCAAGGATGACCTCATGGTATTTCTTGACGAAATCAAAAACACCGTTGCATACCGCCACTGGTACTTCGGACATTTCCACATCGACTGGAAAATCGACGAATGCCACACGGTTCTTTACAAGAAAATAATACAAATCTAACCTATCGAATTTTCCGTCAAGGAGGTTTTTTACATGATTATCGACGCACATGTACACATAGGCTCATTCGGACGCTTTGACATGAAGCCCGAATACGTAATTGAATCCATGGAAAAATACGGCATAGCCTACTCCCTTGTTTCCAGCGGAGCAAGCTGTGAATTCACCGAGGAGCACGAGCCGCTGCCCGACGACTGGGAATTCACCCAGTACAGCAGCAATATGCTCGCAGTAGATTTCGCCCGCGAATACGACGGCAAAATCGGCGTGCTCCCGTGGTGCAAGCCAAACACCGAGGGTTTAGACGATGAATTTTCCAAGCTTATTCAAGATGGCGGCAAGTATATCAAGGGCTTAAAATTCCACCCATATTACTCCATGCTGCCCATGACGGCGCTTCAAATTGCCCCCTATTTGGCCTTTGCGGCAGAGCGGAAATTTCCTGTATTGGTACATTCCGCAGACGATGAGTGGTCGCAGCCGAAATTTATCTACGAGGCTGCCAAAACTCACCCGAATGTCAATTTCATAATGGCTCATGTAGGTCTGGGCACTGACAACGAGGAAGCAATCGAACTGATAGGCTCACTGCCAAATCTCTACGGTGATACGGCATGGGTCAAGCCGGAATCGGGCTTGAAGCTGGTCAAAAAGTACGGCGCACAAAAGCTGCTCTTCGGCACGGATAACCCCATTGACGGCGTGGACACCTACGCCCACCCGTTTTATAAGGAATACTTCGGCGAATTCAAGGAGAAGGTTTCACCCGACGATTACGAACTGATAATGCACGGCAATGCCGAGCGTCTTTTCAACTTGTAATCACATAAGAAAAACCGAGGGCTGATAAAATGTATTTAAACAAAGAATTTATGATTGCACTGAGAACAGGCAATATTAATGAATTATTGAAAAAGTATCAAGACGATATAAGTATCCGCAAACAAGCCTTGGGCAAGATAAACCTACCCACAGGCAGAATCGTGGCAAACGATCCTATGTGCAATTTTCAGATGGAACCGTTTGAACGTACTGTTGCACCGGGAGAGTATCCCGTAATGTTGTATATAGCGCATATGAACGATGACCAAAGAGTGGCGTTTGCGGAGATACGTTTTACGGAAGAGCTTCCCGCCGAATTTGAACTCGCAACGGTCAGCGGCGACGATGTAAGCAAGCTGGGAGATGATGATTTCTTCGGCTATGGTGTAGACACCGGCACAGGCGGATTCATGGACGAAATAACCTGCGGCGAACTGAAAAAAATAATTTACGAATCGGACGACTATACGTTTGATCCCTTGGACGACGCGTTGGATAAAAGCTATGTTCCGACCTATGATACCGCCAATGTCTGTCTGCCCGACAGCGAACTCAATGTAGTGGCATTTTCCAGCGGATTCGGAGATGGGACATACCCGTCATTCTGGGGATTTGACAAAAACGGTGATCTTTGTTCTCTGATAACCGATTTTATGGTTATCGACAACGAGGACGAGACATAAAATTTCACATGATAAAAATATCAGATTATGGCAATGTAGTTGAATTGCTTGAATCCGTGCGCCTTAAATACGAGGAATCAAACCAATATTTCGAGTAAATTTAATTCAGACAAAACAACTCAGCCGCCTCAGGAGAAAATCAATTCATCCCGAAGCGGCTGAGTTTTATTTTACAATCAAATTTTCAAAATTACTTAACGGCCTTGTGGAAAACCTTCTTGCCTTTCTTTATGACAATATAGCCCTTTTCCGCAAAGTCTGCCTCGGTCACAACAGCCTTGGAATCTGTCACCTTAGCGTCGTTGATAGACACGCCACCCTGTTCGATAAGCCTGCGGGCCTCGCCATTGGACTTGCAGAGACCGCAGCGCACCATCAGATTCATCACGCCGATTGCGCCGTCGGTGAAGTCGGAATCCTCAAGCTGTGTCGAGGGCATATTCTCGCTGTCGCCGCCCGAAACAAAGATAGCCTTTGCGGCGGACATAGCCTTCTCCGCCTCCTCCTTGCCGTGTACAAGAGAGGTAAGCTCGTAGGCGAGAATTTCCTTAGCCTTGTTGAGCTGGCTGCCCTCCCAGCCGCTCATTTTGTCAATTTCCTCAAGCGGCAGGAATGTGAGCATTCTGATGCACTTGAGCACGTCTGCGTCGTCCACATTTCTCCAGTACTGGAAGAAATCGTAGGGTGAAGTCTTGTCCGGGTCGAGCCACACTGCGCCCTTTGCCGTCTTGCCCATCTTTTTGCCCTCGGAGTTGAGCAGGAGGGTGATAGTCATTGCGTGAGCGTCCTTGCCCAGCTTCTTGCGGATAAGCTCAGTGCCGCCCAGCATGTTCGACCACTGGTCGTCGCCGCCGAACTGCATGTTGCAGCCGTATTCCTTAAAGAGGTGGTAGAAGTCGTAGCTCTGCATTATCATGTAGTTGAATTCAAGGAAGCTCAGACCCTTTTCCATGCGCTGCTTGTAGCACTCGGCGCGAAGCATATTGTTGACCGAGAAGCACGCGCCCACCTCGCGCAGCACCTCGACATAATTCAAATCCAGCAGCCAGTCCTTGTTGTTGACCAGCATAGCCTTGCCCTCGCCGAAGTCGATAAATCGGCTCATCTGCTTTTTGAAGCACTCGACATTGTGCTCGATAGTCTCGGCGGTTAGCATTTGGCGCAAATCGGTTCTGCCCGACGGGTCGCCTATCATACCTGTGCCGCCGCCGACAAGGGCGATAGGCTTGTTGCCCGCCATCTGCAGTCTCTTCATCAGGCAGAGAGCCATGAAGTGACCGACATGCAGCGAATCCGCAGTCGGGTCGAAGCCGATGTAGAATGTAGCCTTGCCGTTGTTGATTAAGTTTTTGATTTCTTCTTCATTTGTCACCTGCGCTATAAGACCGCGGGCAACCAGTTCCTCGTAAATCTGCATTTACAAAAATCTCCTTTTCAAAAATAATTTCTCGCAGAGCACTTAATTTTTACAACAAAAAAGTCCTCTGCCATTTGACTGACAGAGGACGAAAATTCCACATGAAATTCCGTGTTACCACCTCAATTTGTCCGCACCTCACGATACGAACCTTAGCGAGTGACAATCATCACTCTGCGCTGTAACGTGCGCACACGTCCGCCCCTACTTGCTCAAAAGCTTTCAGAACGGCAGCTCCGCGATGTATTTCACCGCCCGACAGCACCGCCTTGCACCGTACAGCGGCTCTCTGAGGCTTGCCGAAATCAGCTACTTCTTCGCTTCAACGCCTTAATTATTATGATTAAATCACATTTTGAGCGGAATGTCAAGAAATTTTTTACGATTGGTGTAATGCAATCAGAGCAAGTATATTGAAACTGCATGTAAAATAAATGATAATTTATCTGCGTAACGTCCACTCGCAAATCTTCGATTTTCTCGTTAGTTTTCTATGGGCTTCGCATGGGTGCATTTTTCTATTTTAGGTTTTTCTTACACTTTAGCTTTGTGGTGGCGTTGCCCCCACACCCCCACCAAGGCGCTGCCCTGGACCTGCCAAGAGGACCAGTCCCCTTGGATTCCCGATGTTGCGTACTCTATGATAAATTATCATTTACGCCCCGTGTATAATGACCTTTCTGTATTGATCAAAGCGCACCCATTTTGCAAAGAATTGCGCGCGGTTGTTTTCATCGGTATCCGCGTATTCTCTCAGGAAGTTCTGTATATCTTCATCTGACGAAGCATGTACGCCGAAGCCGCGTCCGTTTACAACGGGCACTCCGTCATAGCTGTAGCTTTCCGTCGGCAGAATAGCGGTTATTTTCTTATCACGAACCTTTACGGCGATACCGTCGCGCAGAATGATAATATCGAAGCTGTCGGGATAATTATAGCTTTCGCCCTGAGTGGGAATTTCATCGCCAACCGTGTATGTGCTGTTTACATTGCGATATTTCAGCACGTTCAGGCTGGTTGTATCGTAATAGAATTCCTCAAAAATATCCCCTCTGGCCTCCAGCTTACCCAGCTTAAACGAAGCCTTGCCGGAGAAATCTCCGCCCTTTTCGCTGAGAGCTTCAACAACGCCGCACGCCGAGGTCATATTGGTAACTCGGTCAATCAAAATCAACTCACCCAGCGTCTTGTGATATGCAAACAAATCCGCCACGATAGCCTCGGTGAGAAGTATTTCGCAGACTGCAATTCCGTTTTTGCCGAGCGTATCGGTGGCAATGTGCTCACCCGTGTTCACATCAACAGCATAATTTATCTTGGTGACGATGCCCGAAATGGTCTTTGTGCCCAGCTTTACCAGATAATCCTTGCCTATGCTCAGCGGCTCATCGTCCATCCAAAGCAGTGAAACGGTGAGCTTTTTATAAGAAGCGAGGTTAGTGTCCTTTACAAGCACGCAGCCGCGCGATACATCAACCTCTTTGTCGAGCGTTATCGTCACAGGCTGACCCTTATGCGCCGCGTCAACATTTCTGTCGGTCACAAGAATGCTCTTTACGGCAGCTTTTTCACCGCTCGGCAGAGTTATTATTTCATCGCCCACGCTGATACTGCCGGCTTCAATCTGCCCTTGAAATCCGCGGAAGGTATGGTCGGGGCGGCATACGCGCTGCACAGGCATATAAAAGCCCTGCTCATCACTCCCCGAGTCAATATCTACCGATTCCAGATATTCAAGCAGCGGTGCGCCGTCATACCACGGAATGTTCTCGGACTTAACCGTAACATTGTCGCCCTCGGTAGCCGAAAGCGGAATTATCTGCACATTTTCGAGCGCAAGCTCTGACTTAAGTACATTGATCTGCTCCGCAATTTCTTTGAAACGGCTTTCGCTGTATCCGACCAAATCCATCTTGTTGACTGCAAAGACAAAATAGCGTATGCCCATGAGCTTGCATATTCTTGCATGGCGGCGGGTCTGCACAAGCACGCCCTGCGATGCGTCCACGAGAATTACCGCGAGGTCGGCAAACGACGCGCCTACAGCCATGTTGCGGGTGTATTCCTCGTGACCTGGGGTATCTGCCACGATAAAGCTGCGGTTGTCAGTGGTGAAATAGCGGTAAGCTACATCTATGGTAATACCCTGCTCGCGCTCTGCCATCAGACCATCCAGAAGCAGAGAATAATCGATTGCACCGCTGCGGCTGCCCACCTTGCTGTCAAGCTCCAAGGCTTTTTCCTGGTCGGCATACAGCAGCTTTGCGTCATAGAGAATGTGTCCGATGAGTGTGGATTTTCCGTCATCCACACTTCCGCATGTTATAAATTTGAGTAAGCCTTTCATTAAAAATACCCCTCTCTCTTTCTGCGCTCCATGCTTCCCGCCGCCTCGTTGTCGATAACTCGGGAGGTACGCTCGGAGGATACCGAGCTGAGAGTTTCTTCAATAATTTCATCGAGTGTGGAGGCTGTTGATTCTATGCCGCCCGTGAGAGGGTAGCAGCCCAATGTGCGGAAGCGTACGGATTTATACTCGGGAGTTTCGCCCGGAAGCAGCGGAAAACGCTCGTCATCGACCATTATTATATTGCCGTCGCGGTAGACTACAGGGCGTTTGTCGGCAAAATACAGCGGAACAATGTCGATGTTCTCGCGCTTTATGTACTGCCAGATGTCCTTCTCAGTCCAATTGGAAATCGGGAAGACTCTTATACTTTCGCCCTTCTTGATTTTGGTGTTGTAGAGCTTCCACATTTCGGGACGCTGATTTTTCGGATCCCACGCCTGCGCCTCATTGCGGAAGGAGAAAATTCTCTCCTTGGCTCGGGATTTTTCCTCGTCGCGTCTGCCGCCGCCGAATGCAGCGGTAAATCCGTATTTTGTGAGAGCCTGCTTGAGCGCCTGCGTTTTCATAATATCGGTGTAGGCAGCGCCGTGGTCAAAGGGGTTGATGCCCTGCTTTACGCCCTCTTCGTTTGTATATACTATCATTTCAATGCCGAGCTTTTTTGCTGTCTCGTCACGGAATTTTATCATGTCCTTAAATTTCCATGTGGTATCTATATGCATAAACGGAAAGGGCGGCTTTTCGGGGTAAAATGCTTTCATAGCAAGATGAAGCATAACCGAGCTGTCCTTGCCTATTGAATACAGCATTACAGGCTTTTCACATTCAGCCGCAACCTCGCGGATGATATATATGGCTTCTGCCTCAAGTTCATCAAGGTGTGAAAATTCACTCACACAATTTCCTCCTCTAATATTTATTTGATTCCTTTTGGTTAACGTCGATTTGTGATATTTTTCCGTCGGGGTGTTCGATTATCCAGTGGAGAATATCTCCCTCTTTTTCGGTGTGGACAAGGCTGCCTCGTCCGCCGATGTCTGCGCCGAGGAAAAACCTTATTGCATAAACGGGACATTCCTTTATGCACGAGGTACAGCCCCAGCAGTCCTTGGGATACTTTATGTATGCCTTTTTGTCCTCGCCGATTTTTATGAGGCTTCCGGGGCAGACATCACGGCATTTACCGCACCCAACGCACACGGATTTATTGATTGCTATGCTCATATGTCTGACCTACCTCCACCAAATCTCTTAATATTATCTTTATCTCGCCGTTTTCAAGGCGGGAATTTACATACACTCGCCAGTTCTCGTCATCCTTATTCGGATAATCAAGATTTTCGGCGAAGCTGTGCCAGCGTGTTTCATGACGTGCTTTGAGATGCGCGATTACACTGCGGCAGACGGTAAGGCGTTCGCGCAGCTCATAAATATACATAAGCTCTTGAAAATCGTCGGCATGTAAGCCGTCCGAAAGCTCGATAAGCTGCACGATTTTTTCGTCCGCAATGTCAAGCTGCTTTTCGTTGAAGCGGTAATTTGTCTTAATGCCGCCCGCATATGAATCCATGACAGTCTGCATGGCTTCCTCAAGCTGCTCGGTGGTAAACTGCGAATTTCTGTCAGACAGAAATCTTTCGACCTCGGCAATATGCTCATCAGTCGCTCTTTTGCCGACTTTCAGACGCTTATTTGACTTGACAAATTTCAGCGCTGACAACGCCGCAATTTCACCCTCGGCAAGCGCACCTGTCACATATTTCTGCGGGCATCCTCCTGCGACGTCTCCCGCCGCAAACAAACCATCGACTGTAGTGGCTCTGTCGGTGTCAATCCAATAGCCGCTCGCCGTGTGACCGCCCACTATATAAGGCTCTGTGCCTTCGATTTCAACATTCTGCTGTGAGGGATTCTTACCGCTCTCTATCCATTTCAGCGTCTGCGAGGGAGCCATATTGAGATACGCCTTTTTCAGTGATTCATCCTGCTCGGGGGTAATGCCCTCGGTGCGCAGATAACACGGACCTCTGCCCTCCTGATTTTCATTCACCGTACCATAAACACGCTCAGAGGTGGTAAGTCCGTATTTTGTCTCGTAAACCTCGCCGAGTGAGTTGATCTGCTTTGCTCCGACGCCCTGTGCAAGCGTACCCGTGGGCGCAATCGTATCCTTGCAGCGCAGTGCAATGAATCGCATCTCAAAGGTAGTCATCTCTGCGCCAGCCTTGATTCCCATTGCATAACCTGCGCCGGTGTTGAAAGGCGGATACCACATCTTGTGCCGCGAAAACCCGGGATTGTTCGGCTTGTAAAGACCTGCCGCGCCGCCTGTAGCTATGATAACGGCTTTTGCCTCGATTATGTAAAACGTGTCGTTCTCTATGCCTATGCCGAACGCGCCGCGAATTCGATTGTCCTTGACTGCGAAATCCGTGATATTCACACGGTTGAGCACGGTGACACTCGGCAGCTTTTCCACAGCCTGTGCCAAAAGCGGCTTGATGTTTTCGCCGTTGATTTTCAGGTTGCGGTTGCCTCGTGTGACATATTTACCGTTTTCGTCCTTCAATATCACCAGACCGAGCTGCGCCAGTCTGTCGGTAACAGAGTTCAGCCGCTCGGACATGGTGAGCAGTAAATCCTCACGCACAATTCCGTCCGCATCCTTTTTGGCGTAATCAACATAATCCTGCGGCGTTCTGCCCTCGACGATATATGCGTTCAGCGCATTCACACCCGCCGCAAGACAGCCGCTGCGTTTGATGTGTGCCTTTTCACATATCAGCACCTTTGCGTCTGAATGCTCCGAAACCGTCAGCGCGGCGTAGCACCCTGCCGTTCCGCCGCCGATAATAAGTATATCAGTAGTTATTTTTTCCGTATTAATAAATATCACCCTCACACTGCTGCAAATGATAATTTAGCATAGAGTACGCAACATCGGGAATCCAAGGGGACTGGTCCTCTTGGCGGGGTCGAGGGGCAGAGCCCTTCGTGGGGTCGTAGGGGCAAAGCCCCTACAAAACCAAAGTGCAAGAAAAAAGCCAAAATAGAAAAATGCACCCATGCGAAGCCCCTAAAGAACTAACGAGAAAATCGAAGATTTTCAAGTGGACGTCACGCAGATAAACCCAATGTAAATTATAACCTATATATATTATATTCTCATCAAATTCAGGTTAAATCATTCCCAAATATTTTTCCACCGAATAAACGCAGTTCGCCCCGTCCGCCGTGGCCGTGACCACCTGCCGAAGCGGCTTGGTGCGCACATCTCCGGCGGCAAATATTCCCTCTGCCGAGGTCGCGCCGTCCTCGCCGGCAATAACATACCCTCTGTCGTCGAGGTCAGCTATGCCCCGCAAAAGTGAGGATTCGGGCTGCTCGCCTACAGCTATAAATACGCCGTCAACCGACAGTATTTTCTCGCTGTCGCCGTGCAGTATTTTTATCGCGCTGACCTTTTTCTCTCCGAGAATTTCCAAGGGAGAAGCATTCAAAACAAGCTCGATATTCGGCGCGTTTTTTACATCAGACTGCAAGGTCTTGTTGGCTCTGAATTGCTCGCGGCGGTGAATCAAATACACCCTTGCGGCAATCTTAGAGAGCAGCAGTGCGTCGCCGAGTGCGGTATCACCTCCGCCGACTACCGCGACCGTCCTGCCTTTGTAAAATGCACCGTCGCACACCGCGCAGTAGGACACGCCCCTGCCGGTGAATTCAGCTTCACCGTTTACTCCCAGCCTGCGGTGTTTTGCCCCTGCGGCATAAATTATTGTCCGCGTTTCAAGCAAAGCCCCGTCGGAAAATTCAACCGAATATCCGCCGTCCTTCGGAGCGATCCGAACAACTTCGCCCTCATAAAATTCCGTACCCAGCGCAGCCGCGTGACTGCGGAATTCCTCGCCCAAATCGAAGCCGTTTTTGCCGTACAAGCCCGGGTAATTGTCAACCTGCTCGCTCTCGGCAATCTGACCTGTGCCCATATATTCCTTTTCAACAACCACCGCATCAAGCTGCGCGCGCTGTGCGTAAATCGCAGCCGTAAGTCCGGCCGGACCGCTGCCTATTATTATTGTATCGTACATAAATCACGACCGTCCTTACTTCGTGTATTTTGTTAATCTTCGACTATAACAAGCTCTTCTTTCTCTGCTCTATCCCCCTGAATTTTGAGGGAGTTCAGCACGGGATTTTCCCTGTCCATGAGCGAAAGTATCATGTAGTTTGCCCTGCTGTCGTAAGCCAGCCGTTTGTCCTCATCAGATGGTCTTGAGGGCGATTCCGGGTGTGAATGCCAGTTTCCGAGGGGAGTTAATCCCTCCGCCCGCATATCCTTAATCGCCGCAAGCTGTTCCTTCGGGTCAAGCGAAAAGTGCTCGTTTGAATGGTCGATATTGGTGAGAAGATATACCTTTTTGATTATTGTCACACCGTCCTCGACAACGCCCGCAATCAATCCGCAGGCCTCGTTGGGCAGCTCCTTTTCGGCATGAGCTAAAATTTTATCATAATCGAATTTTTTTAATGTAATCATAAATGAACACCGTCACATTCTGCCTGTTCATAATCAATAAGCTCTGTAATTGTGGGGTTCTTGCCGCAAACCGCGCAGTTGTCGGTATTGCTCGGCAGCTTTACCTTTCTGAACTCCATTGTCAGCGCGTCGTATGTAAGCAGATAACCTGTGAGAAGCTCGCCCACACCGACGATATATTTGATAGCCTCCATCGCCTGCAGACTTCCGATTACGCCGCCCATCGCTCCAACAACTCCCGCCTGCTTACAGGTGGGCACAGCGTCCTTGGGAGGTGGATTTTTAAATACACAGCGGTAACAGGGACCCTGACCGGGAACGTATGTCATAAGCTGACCCTTGAATCTGATAATGCCGGCATGAGAAAACGGCTTCTTTGCCATAACGCAGGCGTCATTTATCAGGAATTTAGCCGGGAAATTGTCCGTGCCGTCGATAATGAAATCGTAGTCGGCGATAAGCTCCATGATATTTTCGCTCGTGACGAAGGTGCGGTAGGTGTTCACCTTGACGTCGGGGTTCATGGCTTCCATAGTTTCCTTTGCCGACTGCACCTTTGCCTTGCCCACATCCCCGGTGGCGTGGATAATCTGACGCTGGAGGTTGGAGAGGTCAACCTCATCCGCGTCTGCAATGCCGATCGTACCCACGCCCGCAGCCGCCAGATACATCGCGGCAGGCGCACCCAAACCGCCTGCTCCGATTATGAGCACCTTGGCGTTCAGAAGCTTTTTCTGACCCTTTACGCCGATTTCTTTCAATATGATGTGGCGCGAATAACGCTCCAACTGCTCGTTTGTAAAAGCCATTATTGCCCGCCTCCCATGAAGTAAAGGAATTCCACATTGTCGCCGTCCTTGAGCACGGTGGATTCAAATGTGCCGCTAGCCACAAACTCGTCATTTATCGTAACCGTGACATACTGCGGCATCTCAACATTCTCATCAACAACAAGCTGAGCCACTGTAAGTCCGTCTGCTTCTTCTTTCTTAACACCTGCAACTGTAATAAACATAATTAAATCCGCTCCTCAAAAAATTATAAAGTATTGATTATGGCTTCAATGTCCGACTTTTTTACCAGACCTACCAACCGTGCGGCTTCCGCCCCGTTTTTGAAGAAAATCAGCGTCGGCACAGCCTGCACGTCATACCGCTCGGCTAACTCGCCGTCAAAATTTATATTGATTTTGACCACCTTAAGGTTATCGGCATAATCCTCCTCAATATCAGCCAGAACAGGCGACATTCGCT
>JAQXFQ010000083.1 GCA_029005175.1 Bacillota bacterium | reverse complement strand
CTTGCACTTTGGTTTTGTGTGGGCGTTGCCCCCACACCCCCACAATGGGCTTAACCGCTATTCAAGGAATAGCGGTGTCCCCTTGACCCCGCCAAGAGGACCAGTCCCCTTGGATTCCCATTGTAGGTGTCCTACTTTAGTGCTACTGTAAATTATGATTTATTCCTGCTCCGCCGCCATTTGCGCAATACCCGCCAGACATGACCTGAGAAGCCCGACAAATTTTTCGGCGGGCATACAGTCGCGCTCCATCAGCCATCTTTTTATCGCACATATTATCGTGTCGGAGAGAAACATTACGAAAAAGTCTGTTGATTCGCCGCTTTCCACCCGTTCGGATACATACGCCCTTATCGCCGGCTCCAGCATCTCCCTAAAGTAATCCGAAAACGAATTCTGCCCCTCGATTTTAAGAGCCTTGCGGTAAAACGCCCTGTTCTCATAAAAATAATCGCATATATCGCTCAGAAAATCCCAGCCGGATTCATACGAATGTTCCTGAACCGCAGATATGAATTCAGACTGAAAAATCCAGTTGACCAGATCCTGCTTATCCTTGAAATGATAGTAAAAGCTCTTGCGGTTCATATGGCATTCGTCGCATATCTGCCCCACGCTTATCTTGGTAAACGGCGTGGAAATCATGAGCCGCTTCATTGCGTCCGCCATAGCTTTCTTGGTTGTATTTGACCCTGACAAAAAACTCAACCCTTTCTGATTTTAATCAATACTATACGGGTTTTTCTCGTCATCCGACAGGGTGTTTATGCCTGCGTCATCGACCCTCTCCACCGCCGCACGGTCTACGTCCTCGTATTGATTCAGCTGCATAAGGCTGTCGTCGTTATCCGCCGGTTTTTCACGCGCCATGTCAAGCTCCACGGCACGGAATGCCATGCGAACCTTTCTTCGCCTGTATATTTCATGCTCGGAACACAACGCTATATACAACCCCAGCCCAAACATTATTATGGATATTGCCATACCCACACTGAAAAACGGCGGTCGGTATTCCATAGTAACAGAGTTAGAGCCGCTATTGAGGTTGATGCCGATAAGTCCGCCGCGCACTGCAACAGGGTCAACTTTCTCTCCGTTGACCGTGATTTCCCAGCCGTATTCGTAAGGTACAGAGGTTACTGCCGTCTGAGCCTGCGGGCATGTCATCATAAATTTCAAGGTGTTGCCGCGGCGCGAAATATACTTGCCGCCGCGTTGACCGGCGCTGCGCATGAGTTCGTTCTTTTTACTTGCGGACATTGTCATAAACACAGGCTCGTCCTCCTGAGCGTTTGCGTCACGGCAAATGTAAATTTTCGCTTCAATTGCGCTGTCGCTTGAGAGCAGCTGATATATTCCTCCGCTTCTTGCCTGATGCCACGCGCTGCGTACGTCATCATTGACGGCATAGCTGTAATCTCCGCCGCTCATAAGCACATACAAAGTTTCGCCCTTGCTCAAATTCACGCTGTACTGCGCGACAGCTGTGGTTTCATTGCCAAAGGTCCATTTGTATTTTTCGCTCTCCGCCGAGGTGGTTCGGTTTTCAAGGGTGTATTCGGCATTGACAAATAAATCCCTGACCCCAAACCACGCCTGTGATAAGCTGTTCTGATATTCAAAAGCGTTTTCAGTGTTATCGCCGCATTCATCGTCACTGTCAACCAAATACGCGGGTGAAAATGCCGAATAATCTATCGTTTCCATCTCGCCGCCGTTTATCTCATATCTAACACTGAACAAAAGATCGGTCAGCGGAGTAAAATTCGCCCCTCCGCCGGATGCGTCTTTTTCAGTCACTCCCATGGCGTGCATGAATTGCGCGAAGCCCCCGAGTTCATTTTCATTGAGATCGACGCCGCTGTATGCGGGATTGTCGGTGCTTCTGTATCGGAAAAAGCTCATGGAGCGATCACTCTGGCGCTCAAGAGTTGATATTTTTTTTACAGTTTCAATCCTGCTCACTGATTCATATGACACGCTGTCAGCAGTCTTTATGTTTTCCATACCGACTATTGCGGTATGGCATTGAATCGCACCGAAAATCACCGTCACCGCAGCAATAACTGCCGAGGTCTTGACCGAAGGAGCCTCCTTATCAAAGCTGACCTTGACAAACAGTGCGATAAACGCCGCCGCCAGTCCGATTTCCGCAATTATCGCGAATACATCGCTTCCGTACATAATCAGCGACAGTGCGCCTAATATCACAAATATTCCCGTTGCCGCGACAATTGCGACCGTGCCTGTGCCCTTTGCCTCTGCGAAGTTGCGCGCTGTGCAGTATGCGGCAATTGCGGCGAGGGCAAAGCCCATATTTATCATATCACTGCCTGAACCGCAGAAGCCGAAAAGCAGCCTGCCGAGCGTAGGAATCACCGCCGAAAGCAGTGTGATGATTATGCCAATCAGCAAGCTCATGCGCTCGCCCGGCTTTATCTTAGAATTGAACATGAATGCCGCCGTGCCCATTATCAGCAGCCCCGCCAGGCAGAAATAATATGTCCCCGAAGCGGTAGAGGTGCCGTATCCGCCGAAGCAAAGCGACGCTAAAAGCTCACCGAAGCTGATGCCGCAGACTTCCGAGAACATACCGCCCCGGTAATAAACCGCCGACGCTCCCGCCGGAACGAGAAGTATTGCGGCTGTGGCGGCTGAACATAGCAGCATTGCGGCAAACATCGCCAGCTTGAAAACGCGCTGACGTTTGCGCCCGCGGCGAAAATAAAACGCCGCATAAAATACGAATGAAATAACTATAGCCGCCGCCGTCATGCGGGAGCAGATGATGAAAAACATCGAGCCGAATGCAAAAAGATGAATACAGCGCGATTCATTGACATATTTATAGATTCCAAGCAACAGCAGAGGAAAAAATACCAGACAATCTGCCGCCGCAGGATAGTAAACAGCGCATGCCGCAAAGCCGCAGAGTGCATATCCGCATGCCAGCGCAAAGGAAAAATGCTTAGGGCATCCTGAAATCTTACTCAGCGTGAGCCATGCAAAAAGTCCCGCAAACGCCGCACGCAGCACCGTTATAACTGAATACGCCGCCGCAAGATTGCTGCCGCTGAAAAAAAGTGCGACAAACATAAACGGCGAGCAGAGCTGCGTGACAAATTCTGAATAAAAACTGCTCCCGAAGCCTGTATTAAAATGATATAGTATGCTGTCGCCCTCGATGACCGATTCATACAGCCTGCAAAAGCCGGAAAACCATTCGGAATTTGCCTCAGAAATAAGCGTGCCGCTGCCGAACGGCGTTATTCCGCAGACCGCCAGCACCGCCAGCATAGCCGCCGCAGGCACGATAAATGAAAGTCCACCCCAGAGTATGCCTGTTTTTTTATCGGCAAAGCTTTCCGTCTTATGGTTTTTATGCATAAAATTCATGTCCTTCCGTGAATACTTTGAATACTTTTCTATGATAACTTATATTATAATGTTAAAATTAAATTTTTTCAACGGAAATCTTAATTAATTTACAAATTACACCTTATAATACATAATGCGCAATCGTGGAATATTACTCCTTGATTGCGCATTGTTTTATATTATAAATTATAATTTAACATAGAGTACGCAACGCCGGGAATCCAAGGGGACTGGTCCTCTTGGCGGGGTCGAGGGGCAGCGCCCTTCGTGGGGGCGTGGGGGCAAAGCCACCACAAAGCTGAAGTGCAAGAAAAACTTGCAATAGGAAAACAATGCGAAGCCC
>JAQXFQ010000082.1 GCA_029005175.1 Bacillota bacterium | reverse complement strand
TTGATTGAAAATCCCGCAATGTTCCGCACGCCTATAGTGCGCAACGGCAAAAAAGCTACAGTAGGCTATTGCCCCGATGTGTGGAAAACATGGGAATGAAGCCAAAAACTCCCGTACATTTTGAAGTGTACGGGAGTTTTTATACTAATTTTCAATAAAAGTACGACAAAAAATCTTCGCAAAAAAACATATGTGCAAGTTTTTTGCTCGATTTTTTTGTACTTTTTTAATCGAAAATTAGTATTGGCATTATTCCAACTATCTTTTTATCCGTTCCTGCGCCGGTCGATGGATTCCTTTATCTGACCGTAGGTCACGCCGTATTTGCGGGCGATGTCCTTTGCATAGCTTTGTCCGCAGGGCGGCGCGAGGAATACCTTATAGGAGCGCTGCCCGTTTTCGATGCCTGTAATCAGGCTGGCAACGCAGTTTCCGCCGCCGTCCGAAGCATTCAGCTCGTCGAGATTCATGGCAAGCTCGTGCATGTGGGTATTGAATATAGTGCGCGCGCCGAGGTAATGCAGCGATCTCACAACATCCTTGGCTATATACAGACCCTCCTCGAAATTGGTCGTGGCGAGTGATTCGTTAAAGAGAAGCAGACTGCGGTCGGTAGCCTGAGCGAAAATCTCGCTGAGCCGCTTGGATTCCTCGCCCAGACGCCCCAAATCGACAGTTCTGTTTTCATCAGCGGGAAAATGAGTGAATATATTGTCCGCCGGAGAAATCATGCATCTTCGGGCGGGCACATAAATGCCATGCTGGGCAAGCAGGAAAATCAATCCGACTGCCTGCGTAAAGGTAGTCTTGCCGCCCCTGTTGGGTCCTGTCATAATGTATATTCTCCGCTCGTCGCGGAAATCCACATTGTTTAGCACCAGGTCTATCTTCTCGCCGTCTGATATTTTAAGCCCAAGCTTGAGATTATACAGTCCCTCCGCGTAAAATTCGCGGCGGCTCTCGGAAAGAATTTCGGGCTTGCACATGGGCACACCCGCCGCCGTTAATTTTTCGGTAAGCTCCGCCCAGCTCAGATAAAACGTCAGCTCGGGTATGAGAGATATGAGCGAGTAGCCGCTGACGTCCACATATTTAGCCAGAACGTCGTTCAGCTTGCGCACCACAGGCTTGAGCATGTCGGTGATAACGGTGTTGAGATTGTTCATTATAGGATTGGACTCCCCGTCGCCCGATGAATACACCTTGGTCAGACCCGTGAGCGCGCCCGTAATGGTCGGCTTTATTACCGCCACACCCAGCGTGTTGTTTTCCTGCGGCACGCGGAACTTCATCGAACTGCCGTCTGTTCCCTGATGCAGTCCGTCCTTAGACGCGGCAAATTCGTAGAAGTTGGAGAGAACGCCTGCGTGGGTGTAGGCCTTATTGTTGATTGAAACCACACCCACCTCAATCGGAGCAAGCGTGCGGTCGAGGTTGATGCCCAGAGTGATGCTCTTTATTTTCGATGTTTCAGCCGCCGCGTTTTTTATATCCTCCTTGAGTGCGGGGAATCCGCTCTCGGAATGAATTTCCCTCACCCTCTGAAGCAGCGACTTAAGCCCTGCCGAGTGAATATCCTGACTTTCCAGCGTGTTTTTTATTCCCGTAATGCAGTCAATATATGCGTCAAGCTCATTCAGGCGGTTTATTATCTGCCAGACGCTGGACGCCTCGCTGTCGCGCGCATGATTGTGCAGGCTCTTGAGAAATTCAAGCTGTTCCAGCAGTGCGGCTACATTTTTGCGCAGTTCGGGGTGGCGAAGAATATCATCGAATATATCCACGCGGTACTTTACCACCCTAGCGTCCGAGGGGATTTTTTTGAGAATATCCAAAATTATATTTCGGTCATATTCCTTCTTGGAAAGTCTTGAGCATAGATATTCCAGAGAAAGGTCGTTGCAGCACTCACCGTTCAATTCCTTAAATTCGCGCGGGCAGTCCGACGGCCACATCAAGCTGAAATCGCTGACGTCATTCATAAATAAAGAACTCCTCTCGTTATGGCATAGTAAGCACAGTAAATCATAATTTAACATAGAGTACGCAACAATGGGAATCCAAGGGGACTGGTCCTCTTGGCGGGGTCGAGGGGCAGCGCCCTTCGTGGGGTCGTAGGGGCAAAGCCCCTACA
>JAQXFQ010000081.1 GCA_029005175.1 Bacillota bacterium | reverse complement strand
AGGTTAACGGCAAGAAAGGCTGGATAATAAGCACATATTCCAAACTGGTAAGTGTGTCATCCGAAACCACAGCGACCACAGCCAAGCCGACAGCTACGTCTAAGACCGCTTCAACCACAAATAAAACCACAGCCACCACAGTCACACCGAAATATGAGGTATTGGTGACAGGCAACAATGTGAATGTTCGCTCGGGCGCGGGTACTAATTACGGAATAGTGACATCTGTAAAGAAGGGTCAGAAGCTGACCTATTTAGGCGAGAAGACGGCAAACGGCAAGAAGTGGTATAATGTTGAGGTGAACGGCAAGAAAGGCTGGATAATAGGCACATATTCCAAACTGGTAAGTGCTTCATCGCAGACTACTGCGGTTAAGGATTCATATGTTATAATTACGGGCAGTGCAGTAAATGTTCGCTCGGGTGCAGGCACAAATTATTCTGTCGTTACGGCGGTTTATAAGGGACAGAAGTTCAAATATTCAGATGTAAAGACAGTGGATAAAACTAAATGGTATAAGATTACAGTAAATGGCACCACAGGCTGGGTTGCCGGCACATATGTAAAAGTCAGCAACTAATATTGATTGAATTGTCATAATTAATTGTCATAATTACATAAAATACGCGGTTGAATTTCTGTTAAACTCGCCGCGTATTTTATTTTTATTTGCCTCAAATATAAATTCGCCGTTGACACAGTGGGCTATTTGTAATATAATATATAAGTTGTTAGAGTGCTGCTTTTGTATTGATATCGGTCAGTGCAGGCAGTGCCTGACTTATTTACTTGAAATGGAGTTGAGCGTGATTGGTTAAAGCTATTGTTGGAGCCAACTGGGGCGATGAGGGCAAAGGTAAGATTACAGATATGCTCGCAGCCGAGTCTGATATTGTTATTCGTTTTCAGGGCGGTGCTCATGCAGGTCATACTATAATCAATAATTTTGGCAGATTCGCACTTCATCTGCTCCCGTCAGGTGTTTGTCATCAGCACACTGTCAATATCATAGGTAATGGCGTTGCACTTGATTTGATGAAATTTGAAAAGGAACTTGCTGCCGTAGTGGAGCAGGGCGTTCCCACACCAAAGATTTTGATTTCTGACCGCGCTCAGTTGATTATGCCCTATCACGTGCTTTTTGACGTTTACGAGGAAGAAAGACTTGGCGGCAAGGCATTTGGTTCTACTAAGTCCGGTATAGCGCCGTTTTATTCTGATAAATACTCTAAGATCGGTTTTCAGGTAAATGAGCTTTTTGCGGGCGAGGAATACATCAGAGAAAAAATTAAAAAGGTGCTTGAAATAAAAAATACAATAATAAAGCATCTTTACAATAAGCCTGAGATTTCAGAGGAAGAACTCTATGATTATCTGATGAAATGCAAGGAAATTGTATCACCTTATGTGGCAAATACCTTTGAATATCTTCAGAAGGCTGTGCGCGAGGGCAAGAATATCTTGCTCGAGGGTCAGCTCGGTTCACTCAAGGATCCCGATTTCGGCATTTATCCGATGGTGACGTCATCTTCTACATTGGCAGGCTATGGCGCGGTAGGCGCAGGTATTCCCGCAAGAGCTATAAGCGAAGTTGTGACAGTTACCAAGGCATATTCCAGCGCAGTTGGCGCAGGTGAATTTGTAAGTGAGATATTCGGCGATGAGGCGGACGAGCTTCGCAGACGCGGCGGCGACAAGGGCGAATTCGGAGCAACTACCGGCAGACCGCGCCGTGTAGGCTGGTTTGACTGCGTTGCCACTCGCTACGGATGTATGGCGCAGGGCACGACCAAGGTTGCAATGACATGTCTGGATGTGCTGGGTTATCTGGATGAGATTCCTGTTTGCGTAGGCTACGAAATTGACGGTCAGATTACACACGAATTCCCCGTTACATCACAGCTCGCAAAAGCAAAGCCTGTATTACAAAAGCTTCCCGGTTGGAAGCAGGATGTACGCGGCATCAAAAATTACGGTGAGCTTCCCGAAAACTGCCGTGCATACATCGAATTCATCGAGGGTCAGATCGGTTTCCCGATTGACATTGTATCCAATGGACCCGGACGTGACGAAGTAATTTACAGATAATTATTTTTTATTGCAGGGTATTGAATTATAAAATATTCATGCCCTGCGACTTAATTTACTGATGGATTGTTAATTTCAATTGATATTTTTGAAACGCAAAATTAAAATAAAGGATCGTGATATTGTGGAACATCAGAAAGTTCTTGTGTTGGATTTCGGTGGACAGTACAACCAGCTTATTGCGCGTCGAGTACGTGATTTGGGCGTTTACGCTGAGGTAAAACCCTATACGACTCCGATTAATGCCATAAAATCAGAAAATTACATAGGTATTATCTTCACAGGCGGTCCGAATAGTGTATATGATGAGACATCACCTAAATACAGCGCGGAAATATTCGAGCTTGGTGTGCCGGTTCTCGGCATATGCTATGGTGCACAGCTTATGGCACATCTTTTGGGCGGCGAGGTCAAGGCTGCTCCTGTGCGTGAATATGGCAAGACGGAAATCGTTCCCGACAAGAACAGCCTGCTTTTTAAGTATGTTGCGGATAAAACTATTGTATGGATGAGCCACACGGATTATATAGCAAAACTGCCTGACGGCTTCATCTCATCGGCACACAGCGATGCGTGTCCGGTGGCGGCTATGGAATGCAGTGAGAGAAAGCTCTATGCAGTGCAGTTCCACCTTGAGGTTCAGCATACAGCAGAGGGCGACAGGATGCTGAAATCTTTCCTTTATGACGTATGTGAGGCTGCCGGTGACTGGACGATGGAATCATTTGTAGATGAAACAGTTGCCGCACTCAAGGAAAAAATCGGTGACAAAAAGGTTCTCTGCGCTCTTTCGGGCGGTGTTGACAGCTCAGTTGCCGCTGTTATGATTCACAAGGCTGTTGGCAAGCAGCTCACCTGCATTTTTGTTGACAACGGTCTGCTCCGCAAAAATGAGGGTGACGAGGTCGAGCATATATTCAAAGAACAGTTTGACATAAACATGATTCGCGTTAATGCGCAAGACAGATTTCTCGGCAAGCTCGCAGGTGTTACTGAGCCTGAGAAAAAGCGCAAGATAATTGGTGAGGAATTCATCCGCGTTTTTGAGGCAGAGGCAAAGAAAATCGGTAAGGTTGATTATCTCGTTCAGGGTACTATTTATCCTGATGTTATCGAGAGTGGCGCAGGCGATGCTGCAAATATCAAGAGCCATCACAACGTAGGCGGACTTCCTGAGCATGTTGACTTTGAGGAGATTGTTGAGCCGCTGCGTTATCTCTTTAAGGATGAGGTTCGCCGCGCAGGTCTTGAACTCGGTATTCCCGAATATCTGGTATTCCGTCAGCCGTTCCCGGGACCTGGATTGGCAGTAAGATGCCTTGGTGAAATTACCGAATATAAGCTGAGCATTCTGCGCGATGCGGATGCAATATTCCGTGAGGAGATTGCAAAAGCCGGTCTTGACAGAGACATTAATCAGTATTTTGCGGTGCTGACAGATCTTCGTTCGGTAGGCGTTATGGGCGATGCGAGAACCTATGATTATACTGTAGCCTTGCGCGCAGTTAAGACTATAGATTTTATGACAGCCGACTGGGCGAGAATCCCCAATGATGTGCTCTAAAATGCCTCAAACAGAATAGTAAACGAGGTTAAGCACGTCAACAGAATCGTCTATGATATTACAAGCAAACCCCCGGCAACTATCGAGTGGGAATAGTGGAAAATTAGCAAAAAAGATCCGTGAAGCGCCTATTTTAGGGCTTCGCGGATCTTTTGATTTTTGTCTGGTTCTATTCCGGTTCTAAAATCCTTCAGAGCCTCGTATCGTGGGCTTTTTTCCTATGATTTCTATATCATATTCAAGAAATACGGTGATAGTTTTATAATCGCAAAATTAATCAGTGAAAAGTAATTATCAGCTTTCTTTTCAAAGCGCACCGAAAGTTTATGAAATGGTCTTTAATTATCTTCTTCCGCTTTTTTTGAAGAAGTGTAAGCTTCATATGAATAAGCTATTGCCTTTTCAAGCAAATTACACGGATTATCAATGACAGTAAATGGACAGATGTCCTCATATACTTATTTTCCTTAAAAGGAAAGTTAATTCCTGCATTAGTAAGGTGGTTCTAAGCATATTTATTCTTTCTTTTCTGTTATTTTTATAGGCAAGCAAGGCAGAAGCCAGCCCCGTATAAAAACTTGTCCATTGAAATCTTTTATCACTAACAATCCTCCGTTACCTTATGCGTCCATAACATTATCTGTCCAAAGTTCGCACTGTGTAATAACGGTTTGAACAGCATCCTCCATACCTTCCGGCGGATACTTGTGCTTTTTCAAAAGTTTCTTGATAAGCATACGCATTTTTGCTCTTGCGGACTCACGCTTTTGCCAGTCTATCGTTTTATTCTTACGGAGGGTATCTGCGAGTTCTTTTGTAATGGCAATCAGTTCGTCGTTTTCGTAGAAGTCCTTAATTGCCTGCGGCTTTGTTAATGCGTCATAGAAAGCAAGCTCATCAGCAGTCAGTCCGAGCTTGTCGCCTTCTTTTTGTGCTGCAGCGATTTGCTTTGCCAATTTCAGCATTTCTTCGATGACTTCTTCATTGGTCAGCATACCGTTGAGGTAAGCATTAAGAGAACGCTGCATAATCTCGCTGAATTTTTCGGACTTAACCACATTTGTCCTGCGATAGACCGACACCTGCTCCGCAATCAGTTTTTTCAAGAGTTCAACAGCAAGGTTCTTTTCCTTCATATTTGCGACTTCCTGAAGGAACTTCG
>JAQXFQ010000080.1 GCA_029005175.1 Bacillota bacterium | reverse complement strand
GGAAGTTTATCATTACGGCGAAAACACAAGCAATGTAGTTATCGCGCAAATTGTTTCAATAGAAAATCACCCTAATTCCAAGAAGCTGCACCTGCTCAAGGTTGACGCGGGCGACAAGATTTACGACTGCGTATGCGGCGCACCAAATGTCCGCGAAGGCATGAAGGTTGCATTTGCCAAGGAAGGCGGCAGCGTCAACGGCTTTGCCATCAACAAAGCCACAATTGCAGGTTACGAGTCCTGCGGCATGTGCTGCTCGGAGTCTGAATTGGGCATCAGTGCAGATCATTCCGGTCTTATGGAAATAACTGACGATTATCCGCTCGGCACAGACATCAAGTCGGTTTACGACATCGAGGACATAGTTTTTGAGGTTGACAACAAGTCGCTTACAAACCGCCCCGACCTCTGGGGTCACTACGGCATTGCCCGCGAATTTTCGGCTCTTACAGGCAATCCGCTGAAGCCTGTCACTGGTGTGGATACGTCTATCTATAAGGATCTGCCATCTGTTGACATTGACATTCAGGACACAGAGCACTGCTATCGCTATTCCAGCATTAAGGTTGACAACGTGACAAAGCATGTCAGCCCCGTAAATATGCGAATACGACTTTTCTACTGCGGAAGCCGCGCGATTAATCTGCTCGCCGACCTCACAAACTATCTCATGATGGAAGTTGGTCAGCCAATGCACGCTTTTGACCGCCGCAAGGTTGACTGCGTTGAGGTAAAGCGTTTCAATGAGCCTTTCAAATTCAAGACATTGGACGGAAACGAAAGAAACATCGACGAAAACACGCTGATGATTTGCTCCAAGGGTACTCCTGTGGCTGTCGCAGGCATTATGGGCGGTCTGGAGTCTGAGATTGAGGACGACACCACGTCATTAATGCTGGAATCAGCCAACTTCGACGGCGTCTGCATCCGCAAATCCTCACAGCGTCTCGGCTTGAGAACTGACGCAAGCATGAGATACGAAAAGATTATAGACCCCGAAATAACCGTCACCGCAATCGAAAGATTTCTCAAGCTTCTCATGGATATTGACCCGGAAGTTCAGGTAGTTTCGGCTCTCTCTGACAGCTATGTTCACAAGTATGATAAAATCGAATTGACCTTCGACAAAAAATATGTTGACCGCTACACCGGCATTGAAATTTCCGATGAGCAGATTGTAAATACTCTTACCGCGCTCGGCTTTGATGTAAAGCACGAAAACAGCACCTTTGATGTAACCGTTCCGTCATGGCGCGCAACCAAGGACGTAACAATCAAGGCCGACATTATCGAGGAAATCACCAGAATTTACGGATACGATAATTTTAAAATTACCACAACACTCAGCCCGCTTCGCCCTGTACGCAAGACAGTCAACAAGAGCGATGAATATTATGCCAAAGATTTGCTCGTCAGCAAGTTCAACCTCCACGAGGTTCACTCATACATTTGGGCGGATTCAAAGAAATTCAGCGAAATCAACATTGAGGTTGAGGATAATGTAAAGCTGCTGAATTCCATCAATCCCGACCATGTTGTGCTTAGAAACTGCATGGTTCCTACACTGCTCACAGTTGTGAATGAAAACAAGTCGTTCGGCACCGAATACGGAGTATTTGAAATTGCCCGCGTGGTTGACGGTCTGAAAGAGGACGGCACATGCAATGAGCGCAAAAAGCTCGGCATTGTACTTTTCAGCCGTGAATGCTCAGAAAAAACACTGTTCTTCCGTCTGCGCGACATGCTCTGCATGCTCACCGCAAACCTCAGACACAAAGCAATCAGCTTTGCTAACGTCGAGTCATTCCACAACTGGCAGCACCCGGTAAATACAAGCGAAATTTCGCTCGATGGAGTAAAGCTCGGCTTCATTTCCACACTTCACCCGCTGACAGCTATAAAGATCGACAAGAAAGCCGCAATAGTCTGCGCCGAAATCGACATGGACGCATTTGCCGCAATTAGCAAGGATGAACTGGACTATGTAGAGCCGTCTAAGTTCCCGGGCATAGACATCGACCTCACCATTCTCACAAATCCCGAGGTCACATACAGCAAGGTTGAGGGCATCATAAAGGCCAACGGCGGCGAATATCTGAATTCCGTAAAGGTGACGGATATTTACGACGGCATAATCAGCAGCATTACGCTTCGCCTGAGCTTCTCCTCACCCGAAAAGACGCTCGCTATGAATGAAATTCAGGATACTGTCTTCGGCAATATTGTCCCCGAGCTTGAAAAAGCAGGCATTATGCTGAAAAAATAAAATTTTATCTTGCAATATAAAGCTCCACTGTTTCCTAAACAAATAGGAAACAGTGGATTTTTATATATGTTAATACAAATCATAATTTATCTGCGTGACGTTCACTCGCAAATCTTCGATTTTCTCGTTAGTTTTTAGGGGCTTCGCATTGTTTCCTATTGCAAGTTTATCTTGCACTTTAGTTTTGTGGTGGCTTTGCCCCCACACCCCCACAATGGGCGCTGCCCCTCGACCCCGCCAAGAGGACCAGTCCCCTTGGATTCCCATT
>JAQXFQ010000079.1 GCA_029005175.1 Bacillota bacterium | reverse complement strand
TTGGTGGGGGTGTGGGGGCAAAGCCACCACAAAGCTAAAGTGCAAGAAAAACTTGCAATAGGAAAAATGCGAAGCCCCTAAAAAACTAACGAGAAAATCGAAGATTTGCGAGTGGACGTTACGCAGTTAAATTATCATTTATCGTACAATTTTACATATCTGCTCATTTACAGTTAATATTTATATCAGCGCTACATTTGTGCAATTCCCTTGAAAAGTTCGCCGAATGCTGACGAAAACGTAATTTTCTTCGAGCCGCGGTCAGTGCGAATATCGTAGCTGCCCAATGTTTCATTGCCCAGCATAAGCGTGACCTTGCCAATGCATTGATCGAGCGATACAGGCGCTTCAAGGCTGTCGGCAATGTCTACATTAACGCGGATGTCCTTTGCTTTGCCCTTTTCCACCAGTACGCTGCCCGCCATGTCAACATATGCGCCGACTTTTTTCTCCATGCCGTTAGTAACAGCCACTTCGGGCAAATCTACCGTCAATTGTGAGGTGTCGGCCAGTTCCCAATTGGCAAAGCCGTAATCCAGCAGTTTTTTCGCATCGCTGAAGCGGCTCTTGCTGTCGGGGGCGCCGAGTATCACTGCAATCATGGTCATGTTGTCGCGCTTTGCGGCGGCGGATATGCAGCATCCCGCCTGGCTGGTTGTGCCGGTTTTAAGTCCGATAGTTCCTTTGTACTGCTTGAGCAGCTTGTTGGTATTGCTCAATTGAAGTTCGCCACCGCGCAGGGTGTCCATCCAAATGGTGGTGTATTTTAAAACTTCCTCATGCCTGAGCAGCTCGGCGGAGACTATAGCAATATCCTGCGCGGAGGTGACGTGTCCGGCGGCGTCCAGACCTGTGCAGTTGACATAGAATGTGTTTACCATTCCCAGCTCCTCCGCGCGCTTGTTCATCATTGAAACAAAGGCTTCGTTGGAGCCTGCCAGATGCTCGCCCAGAGCAACACAGGCGTCATTTGCCGAGCCGACAAACGCCGCTTTGATCAGGTCATCAACCGTCATCTGCTCCCCCGGCTCCAGCCATATCTGCGAGCCGCCCATGGAAGCCGCGTATTCACTGCAGGTCACTTTTTCGTCCATTTTGATTTTTCCCGCATCGTATGCCTCAAATATCAGCAGCATGGTCATGACTTTGGTGATAGAAGCCTCGGGCAGTTGTGTCTGAGAATTCAGCGAATAGACTATCTGACCTGTTTCACCGTTCATCAGAACGGCGGCTTTGGCGGTGAGGTTTAGGGGATTGTTGGCGCTTTGGGCGGTATCTTGCTGAGCGTCGGCTGAATTTTCGGGGGCAGCGTATGCAATTACCGAAACCGAGCCGAAAAATATACACAGCGCGGTAAATGCCGCCGCAATTTTTCTTTTCATAGGCGATTCAATTCCTTTCACATAAATGCTTATAGCATATTTTATGCAAGCCGAGGTAATTTTAAACAAGCTTATGACAATATTTGATATATCAAATTTAAAAATTAGGTGTAAAATCAGTTGCATTTATGCGAAATAAAGTGTATAATGGAATACAACAGAACAGTGGTGGCTTCAGGGAGATGTTGTTTATGCATGAGGGACACAGAGACAGGCTCAAAAGGCGGTTTGTCAACGACGGTCTGGACAATTTTGAGGAGCATAATGTGCTGGAACTGCTGCTGTTTTACGGCATTCCCTATAAGGATACAAATGAAATCGCGCACAGGCTGCTGGATGAATTCGGCTCGATAAGCGGAGTTTTTGACGCGCCGATTGCGGAGCTTGCGCGGGTTGAGGGCGTTGGCGAACACACCGCCGCGCTCATTGCGGCACTGCCTGAGGTTTTTGCAAGGTACAGAGCCGGTAAGATGAATAACACGAAGGTGTGCGGTGCAGAAAAGCTTGCGGATTTCGCGGCGGCTTGTTTTGATGAAATCAGCGACAGCCGTTTTTTGCTGATATGCGTTGATAACACACAAACTATGCTGAGTTACCATTTTATTTCAGATTACAGCGCGGATAAATTATCGGAAAATCTGCGGGAGATGATAAAAATATTAGTGGGCACAAAGTCTACAGCTGCGGTAGTGGCGCACAATCATATCAGTGGAAGTGCTGCGCCGTCGAGATTGGATTTAAAAAACACGCTCACTATATCCGAAACATTAAAAAGATTGGAAATAAGGCTGCTGGATAGTGTGATAGTGAGCGCGGACGGGAAATACACATCAATGCATGCAAACTCCAAGAAATACGGTGTGTATCTTAATTCCGTGTGAGATATAGAATTAACTTGTGGAAACGGAGGATTCAGATATGGATAAATTCAAGCTTCATTCAAATTACAAGCCGACAGGCGACCAGCCCGAGGCTATTGCAAAGCTGGTGGACGGGCTTAAAAAGGGCTATCGCGAGCAGTCGCTGCTGGGCGTAACAGGCAGCGGCAAGACTTTCACCATGGCCAACGTCATAGCGCAGATGAACAAGCCTACCCTCGTTCTGGCGCACAACAAGGTGCTTGCGGCGCAGCTCTGCAACGAGTTCCGCGAGTTCTTCCCCGAAAACGCAGTTGAATTTTTTGTCAGCTACTACGACTACTATCAGCCTGAATCCTACATTCCCACCACCGACACATATATTGAAAAGGATTCGGCTGTCAACGATGAAATCGACCGTCTGCGCCACTCAGCAACCTCTGCGCTTTCGGAGCGGCGGGATGTAATTATCGTGGCAAGTGTGTCGTGTATTTACAGCATGGGCGACCCTATAGATTACCGCAATATGGTGCTGTCGCTCCGCCCCGGTATGCAAAAAAGCCGCGACGAGGTGCTGAAAAAGCTGACCGAAATTCAGTACAGCCGCAACGACATTGAATTCGCCCGCAATACCTTCCGAGTGCGTGGTGATGTGGTGGAGGTATTCACGTCTTATTCAAAAGAAACCGTTATACGCATCGAATTTTTCGGTGACGAAATCGACCGTATTTCTGAGATAAATTATCTCACAGGCGAGCTTAAGGCGGTAATAAATCATATCGCGATTTATCCCGCGTCGCATTACATCGTGCCGGAAGCAAAAATGGGCAGGGCGATGGACGAAATTCAGGAAGAGCTTGCCGAGCGTATAAAGTATTTTAAGGATAACAACAAGCTGATTGAGGCGCAGCGCATTGAGCAGCGTGTTAAGTACGATATGGAAATGCTCATGGAATGCGGCTTTTGTCCGGGCATAGAGAATTATTCCCGCGTGCTGTCGGGCAGAGAACCGGGGACGCCGCCCTTTACGCTGATAAACTATTTCCCCGAGGATTTTCTTCTGTTTGTAGACGAGTCCCATGTAAGCCTGCCGCAGGTGCGCGCGATGTACGCAGGCGACCACGCGCGCAAGAAAAATCTTATCGACTACGGTTTCCGCCTGCCGTCGGCATATGACAACCGCCCGCTGCAATTTGATGAATTTTACTCGCTGGTCAATCAGGCGATATACATCAGCGCAACTCCCGGACCCTTTGAGAGGGAACACAGCGAGCAGATTGTGGAGCAGGTAATCCGCCCAACAGGTCTGGTTGACCCCGAAATTTCCGTGCGTCCCACCGAAGGACAGATAGACGATTTGATTTCAGAAATCAACACACGTGCGGAAAAGGGCTTCCGCACGCTGGTCACTACTCTCACCAAGAAGATGGCGGAGGATCTGACCGAATACATGGAATCGCTCGGCATGCGTGTGCGCTATCTTCACCACGACATCGACACGGTGGAGCGAATGGAGATTATACGAGATCTGCGGCTGGGCGAATTTGATACGCTGGTTGGCATCAACCTGCTGCGAGAGGGTCTGGATATTCCGGAAGTGTCGTTAGTTGCGATACTCGACGCTGATAAGGAGGGCTTCCTCCGCAGTGAAACCTCGCTTATTCAGACTATCGGACGTGCCGCGCGAAACGCCGAGGGCACGGTAATTCTCTACGCCGACAGTGTGACGCCCTCAATGGAACGCGCTATTACCGAAACGGAACGCCGCCGCGCCATTCAGATGAAGTACAACGAGGAGCACGGAATAATTCCCAAGACTATCATTAAAAAGGTTTCGGATATTATCGAAATAACACAGCACGACGAGAACGGCAATGTCAAGAAAAACGGAAAGAGAATGACAAAATCCGAGCGCGAGCACCTTGTAAACGAGCTTACCAAGCAAATGAAACAGGCGGCCAAGCTGCTCGACTTTGAGCAGGCGGCATATCTCCGCGACCGTATCAAGGAGCTTACAGGTGAAAAATAATCATGCCTAAATATATAAAGGGTATTTACATTAAGTCAAAGCCGCCGCAAGATTTGTATATATCGGCATTGCCTGTTGTGCGCAATTTGCAGCGTATCGGGGAACTGCGGCTGAATTCAGATGTGACCTTTCTGGTGGGTGAGAACGGCACCGGAAAATCCACATTGCTTGAAGCTATAGCCCTGTCTATGGGATTTAATGCCGAGGGCGGCACACGGAATTTCAATTTTTCCACAGCAGAAACTACCTCTGAGTTGCACGAATTCATCACAGTGATTAAGGGGGTTCGACCGCGTGACGGATTTTTTCTGCGCGCTGAAAGCTTTTACAACGTGGCTTCATATATCGACAAAATCGACAGCGATGCGCCTTTAATCGACAGCTACGGCGGTGTGTCGCTGCACTGTCAGTCGCACGGTGAGAGCTTCCTTGCACTGGTAAAAAATCGCTTCGGCGGCGACGGAATTTATCTGCTGGACGAGCCTGAGGCGGCACTCTCCCCATCGCGGCAGATGACGCTGCTGGTGCTGATGAATGAGCTTGTCAAGCAAAATTCGCAGTTCATCATAGCCACCCACTCCCCTATTCTCATGGCGTTTCCAAATGCGCAGGTAATAGAACTGACCGATGATGGAATATGTTCTGTGCCGTACAGACAAACCGAGCATTACAAACTCACCAAGCGATTTCTTGACAACCCCGAAAAAATGCTTGAATATCTTTTGAATTAGTTATCCTGAAATGAAGCATTATGCTATATTACCGTAAATTAGTCAGATATAAAATTCCCGAAATTATTCGCTCAAATGGAGAAAATCCTTTTGTGAGGGTTATGGCCGATGATGAATATATAAGTGCTTTGGAGGCAAAATTGACCGAGGCGCGCGGCAGTTCGGCGGAGTAATTGACGCATATTTACGAACGCAAGCACGCTGGGCGCGGCGGATTTGAACAGAAAATTTTCCTTATCGGAAAGAAATGACAATGAACAGAGGAGGAACGATATGGCTATTGATAAAATTATAGTAAAAGGCGCGAAGGAAAACAATCTGAAAAACATTGATGTGGAATTCCCGCGCGACAAAATGGTTGTATTTACAGGTCTGTCAGGCTCAGGCAAAAGCTCGCTTGCTTTCGATACGATATTCGCCGAGGGTCAGCGCAGATACATGGAGTCGCTCTCGTCCTACGCGCGTATGTTCATGGGGCAGATGAGCAAGCCCGAGGTGGATTCGATTGAGGGGCTTTCTCCTGCAATCTCAATCGACCAGAAAACCACCTCCAAAAATCCACGTTCGACTGTCGGTACAGTCACAGAGATTTACGACTATCTGCGACTGCTCTATGCCCATATAGGTATTCCCCACTGCCCTGTCTGCGGGCGCGAGATTCAGCAGCAGACTGTCGACCAGATAGTTGACCGCGTGCTTCAAATGGAGCAGGGAACTAAAATTCAGATTCTCGCCCCTATAATCAAGGCAAAGAAGGGTACTCACGCCAAGGAGCTGGACAGCGTGCGCAAGTCGGGCTTTGTTCGAGTGCGCATTGACGGCAATATCTACGATCTTTCGGAGGAAATCAAGCTCGAAAAGAACCTCCGACACAATATAGAGGTAGTTATCGACCGCCTTGTAATCAAACCTGAAATACGCAGCCGACTTGCTGATTCGATTGAAACCGCATCAAACCTTACGGACGGTGTTTCAATTGTAAGCGTAGTCGGGGGCGATGATATTTTATTTTCGCAGAGTTATGCATGCCCCGAGCACGGAGTCAGCGTTGAAGAGCTTACTCCGCGAATGTTTTCTTTCAACAGCCCGCAGGGGGCATGCGAGCACTGCACGGGATTGGGCATATTTATGAAGGTCAACCCCGAACTAGTCATTCCGGATAAATCGCTGTCGCTCCGCAAGGGCGCAGTCAGAGCGTCAGGCTGGTATTCAACAGACGAAAACTCCTTTGCCATGATGTATTTCAAAGGCTTGGGTAAGGTTTACGGCTTTACGCTCGACACGCCTGTCAAGAAATTCAGTGATGAGGCATTGAACGCATTGCTCTACGGCTCAGGTGACACCGAGATTGAATTTACACGTGTCAGTTCAATGGGCAAGAGCAAGTTTAAGGCGAAGTTTGAGGGAGTTATTCCGAATCTGGAACGCCGTTACAAAGAAACACAAAGCTCGTGGGCTAAGAATGACATAGAACCGCTTATGTCGGAGGTACCATGTGATTTTTGCCACGGCGACAGGCTTAAACCCGAGATTCTTTCGGTCACGGTTGGCGGTCTGAATATAGCCGAGTTCTGCAAGCTGTCGGTGACTGAGGCTCTCGAATTTATCGACAAACTTGAGCTTACCGAGCATGAGCATTTTATTGCCGACCGCATATTTAAGGAAATCCGCACACGTCTCGGCTTTCTAAACAGCGTGGGTCTGGAATATCTCACTCTGTCGCGTTCTTCGGGAACATTGTCGGGCGGCGAGAGCCAGCGAATCCGCCTTGCAACGCAGATAGGCTCCTATCTCACGGGTGTGCTTTATATTTTGGACGAGCCAAGCATCGGTCTGCATCAGCGCGATAATGATAAGCTGCTTGCAACCCTGCAGAAGCTGCGCGATTTGGGCAATACGCTTGTCGTAGTTGAGCACGATGAGGATACTATCCGTGCGGCTGATTATGTGGTTGACATTGGACCGGGTGCGGGAGTACACGGCGGCGAGGTGGTATTTGCCGGCGAGGTAAAGGATCTGCTAAAATGTGAAAATTCTGTCACGGGGCAATATCTCAGCGGCTCGCGCAAAATTCCTGTGCCGACTGAACGCCGCAAGGGCAACGGAAATTGGCTCAAAATAGTTGGTGCGGCGGAGAACAATCTGAAAAATATCGACGTTTCCATACCTCTCGGCACGTTTACCTGTGTTACAGGCGTATCGGGTTCAGGCAAAAGCTCATTGGTAAATGAAATTTTGTATAAACGTCTGGCATGTGAATTAAACCGTGCGAGAATTGTCTGGGGCAAGCACGAGCGCATAGAGGGCTTGGAAAATCTCGATAAAATAGTTGAGATAAGCCAGTCGCCGATAGGGCGAACACCTCGCTCCAATCCTGCCACCTATACAGGTGTATTTACCGAAATCCGAGATCTCTTTGCTTCGTTGCAGGAATCAAAGCTGCGCGGCTTTGACGCAGGAAGATTTTCCTTCAATAAAAAGGGCGGTCGCTGTGAAGCGTGCGAGGGCGACGGTATCATTCAAATAGAAATGCACTTTCTCCCCGACGTCTATGTTCCCTGCGAGGTCTGCAAGGGCAAGCGTTACAATCGAGAGACGCTGGAAGTCAAGTATAAGGGCAAGAGTATTGCCGATGTGCTGGATATGACGGTTGAGGACGGTGTGACGTTTTTTGAGAACCAACCCAAAATCGCCCGCAAGCTGAAAACACTTTATGATGTCGGATTGGGATACATCAAAATCGGGCAGCCCGCAACTACTCTTTCGGGCGGTGAGGCGCAGCGCGTCAAGCTGGCAACTGAGCTTAGCAAGCGCGCCACAGGCAAGACGATTTTTGTGCTGGACGAGCCGACGACAGGTCTGCACACTGCCGACGTCCACCGTCTTATTGAAATCTTGCAAAAGCTGGTCGATGCGGGAAATACTGTATTGGTTATTGAGCACAATCTCGATATAATCAAAACTGCCGATTATATTATAGATTTAGGTCCTGAGGGTGGCAACAGAGGCGGTACCATAGTTGCGACAGGCACACCCGAGGAAATCGCCCAGGTGTCGGAATCATATACCGGAAAATACCTCAAGCCTATGCTTACTGTATCGGAAGAGTAAATGAATACACCGATAAATGATAATTTATATTGGGTATATATGCGCAACGTCCACTCGAAAATCAAAGATTTTCTTGTTACTTTTTTATGGGCTTCGCATTGTTTTCCTATTTTAGGTTTTTCTTGCACTTTAGTTTTGTGGTGGCGTTGCCCCCACGCCCCCACCAAGGCGCTGCCCTGGACCTGCCAAG
>JAQXFQ010000078.1 GCA_029005175.1 Bacillota bacterium | reverse complement strand
ACAAAACTAAAGTGCAAGAGAAACTTGCAATAGGAAAAGCACCCATGCGAAGCCCTATCATATGCGTGGCATATGATAAAAAATCTAACGAGAAAATCGAAGATTTGCGAGTGGACGTCAATCAGATAAATTATGATTTATTGCGCTGCTAATTATCTATTCATTGATAATTGTAAATTAAATTTAAAGATACGGCTTCATGTTGTCATACATGTGCTGTTCTATGTCGATAAGCCTTTCGGCGATATGGCGCGCGGCTCCGTCGGCATTCTGATACTGATTGAGATAGCTGTTGAGCGACTTGATTCCCATGCTGCAGCCGTCGGTCATAATGCCGGCGATAGTTTTATCAGTAGGCTCCATCTGCATTTTGACATTGGTTTTTATCCACGACATACCCTTGGCGATGGGGTGAGGGTCTTTGGTGTCGCCGCCGTATTTCAGCAGAAGCCTGTGGGTTTCGTCGCCCAGAACGCCGTGTTCGTGGCGGCTGTGCTCCAGTGTGTGCTTCAGTTCGCTGTTTTTGACCGAGGCAATAACGTCGTCAATAGAGCTTACGCCCATTTTTATGCCTGCGTTGCATTCCCTTAACAAATTGATTGTATCTTGATTTATCATAAAAAACGCGCTCCTGTCAAATTATTATTGCGATAATATAATTTGCAGAAGCGCTTATTTTATTCATTCAAATTCAAATGTAACCACACTGCCCGATGCCAGCGACTTTTTTACATCAATCACCCTCTGATTTTCCGAGCCTCTGAATTTCAGCTCAAGATTGCGTTGCTCCAGGATAAACCTGCCGTCGATAAGCACGTCGGTTTCCCTGAGCAAATCCATTACAGCGGGATTTTCCGCAGATTTATCCAGCAATTGTTCATAGGTGTAGCCGGTATAGGTAATTATATCCTTGCCTGCCGAATGAGCCTTTGCGGCAAGCTCGGCAAGCGGCGCGGGCTGCTCAAAAGGATCTCCGCCTGAAAGGGTTATGCCCTTGATAAGGGGGTCACTCATCATTTCGGCGAATAAATCGTCGGTATCCGCCGTATATCCGCCCTCAAAGTCGTGTGTCTGTGGATTGTGGCAGCCCTTGCAGTTATGCCGGCAGCCTTGCGTAAATATCGTATAACGAAATCCCGGACCGTCTACCACCGACTCCGGCACGATGCCGGCAATTCTGACCTGAGCCATCTTGCAACACCCTCTAAAATTAATGTATTAATTGCGCCGCACATCTTGGATTACCTCCTGTGCGGCCGCTTAATTCAAAGTATAAATCACCGCGTGAGCCTTTGTCAAGATTTTTTATCAGCCTTGCCGATAAATTGATTTTGCTGAGCGTTGACAGTATCATTCCGCATAAAAACAGACGTGATTTGAGCGTGAAGATTTCGCTGCAGCAGCCGCGCGTTATTATCCATGAATTTTCCAGTGCGTAAAATGCCGACCCGCATTGACCGCTGAAAAACAGATATTCCGCGCAGTCAAAACGAGCGGGAACTATAGCTGCGAATATAATTCCGCTCAGCAGCAGACAGAGCGACGCGCCGAGCATGAGCATGAATTGTCCGCGCTCACCGCTGAGAGCGAAATGATGCAGACTGAATTTAAAGCAAATCGCGGCGGGGGAGAGCAACAGCAAAATTAACACAGCCTTCACAGACAACAGAGTAATTCCGAAGCCGAAAAGCTGCCCACCCGTCGGCTCTATGTGCGGCACTTCATTCGCGCGCTTCAGATAGCATGCCGACATGTGATAAATGCGGTAATTCATCCGCATGCGCAGGTAGATTGAAAGCAGAAAAATCACCGCCGCCGCCGCAATCAGAATGTAGCCGTAAGCAGTGGAGTGATGTTTCATCCATTCGGCAAATGCCGCCGCCGCTGCGATTATGCACATAATATATTTCAGGCAGAGGGAAGCGAATTCACTGCGCCTGCCCTCTGCCTGATGTCGGGATAACTTTATGATTCCGCGCGATAAAACCATATTGCGACCACCTTTAAAAATTCAGTCGGACTTAGTTTTTGCGGAAATTTGTGATTTATGCCTGTTTGTCAGAATCAGAAATATGAAAATTATGCCTTGATCTTAGCACATACAAGGTCGCCCATCTCGGAGCAAGTTACTTTCTTGAAGCCATCGACATAAATGTCGGGAGTGCGCGCCTCGGTGAGAACCTCAGCGACAGCTTTCTCGATGAGGTCGGAGGCCTCGGGCTGCGCGAGAGAGTATTTGAGCATCATCGCAACAGACAGAATGGTTGCGAGAGGATTGGCGATATTCTGACCCGCAATGTCGGGAGCGGAACCGTGGATAGGCTCATAAAGACCCGAGCCGCTTGCGCCGAGTGAGGCGGAGGCGAGCATGCCGATAGAGCCGGAAATCATGCTGGCTTCGTCGGAAAGAATGTCGCCGAAAATATTGGAGGTGAGTATAACGTCAAACTGAGAAGGATTGCGGACGAGCTGCATTGCACAGTTGTCAACATACATGAAGCTGAGTTCGACCTCGGGGTATTCAGCAGACATCTTGGTGACAGTCTCGCGCCACAGACGGCTGCTTTCGAGAACATTTGCCTTGTCAATCGAGCAGAGCTTTTTATTGCGCTTCATGGCCATATCAAAGCCTATGCGCGCGATTCTCTCGATTTCCGTGACGGAATATTTTTCGGTGTCGTAAGCTGCTTCAACGCCGTCCTCGGTCAGACGACCTCTCTCTCCAAAGTAAATGCCGCCTGTCAGTTCGCGGACTACCATTATATCCAGCGAGCCGTTGATGATGTCGGCGCGCAGGGGAGAAGCGTCGCGAAGCGGCTCAAATATGCGGGCGGGACGGAGGTTTGCAAAAAGTCCGAGTGCGCTGCGGATGCCGAGCAGACCCTTTTCGGGGCGGACGTTGCCGGGCAGCTTATCCCACTTAGGACCGCCGACAGCGCCGAGCAGTGTGGAATCCGCCGCCTTGCACTTGGCTACAGTTTCATCCGGCAGCGGAACGCCGGTTGCGTCGATTGCACAGCCGCCGAGCAGAGCTTCGTCGTATTCGACCGAGAAGCCGCACTTTTCGGCGACAGCGTCGAGAACCTTCATAGCCTCGGTTACGATTTCGGGACCGATACCGTCGCCCTTGAGCACGGCAATTTTATAATTCTGCATTAAAATCAATCCTGTCTGTAAAAAATTTATCTGACTGATACGTCTGATTTCTATTATATATGCATATGACAAAAAAATCAAGCACTGACTTGCAATTGTGAATGTTTTGTCAGTGCCTGATTTTTTTGTTACAGAATATTTTCGCTCAAATCTGCCAGATTGTAGGGCGTCTGTTGATACACATAGTAATTCAGCCAGTTGCCGAACAGCAGGTTTGCGTGTGAGCGCCACGACTGGTTGGGAATAGCGCACACATCATCGTTCGGAAAATAATTGCAGGGAATTTCGGGCTTCAGACCGCGATTGAGGTCGCGGAAATATTCATTTGCCAGCGTCTGACGGTCATATTCCAAGTGACCGAATGAGAAAAACTGACGTCCGTTTTTGTGAGCGACTACGGCAACGCCGGCCTCTTTGGAAGTCGATAGGATTATCAGCTCATCGTGTTTTTCGATGTCATCGCGCAGAATATCGGTGTTGCGGGAGTGAGGCGCCCAGTAGGAGTCGTTGAACCCTCTCATAAGCGGGTGCAGCGGCGCGGTAACTCTGTGCTTGTACACTCCCGAAAGCTTCTGCGGCAGTGTGTACTTGTCTATGCCGAAATGGTGATAAAGTCCCGCCTGTGCTCCCCAGCAGATGTGCAGAGTGGAGTAGACATTGCGCTTGCTCCAGTCCATTATCTCGCAGAGTTCAGGCCAGTAATCTACTTCCTCAAAAGGCAGCTTTTCCACAGGCGCGCCCGTGATAATCATGCCGTCATAGCGGTTGTTCTTTACCTCGTCAAACACCTTGTAAAAGTCCAGCAGGTGACTGCTCGGCGTATTTTTTGAATCGTGGGAGGCCGTTTGCAGCAAGTCAACTTCCACCTGCAGAGGGGAATTTCCCAGCAGTCGGAGAAGCTGAGTTTCGGTTTCTATTTTGGTCGGCATGAGGTTCAGAATTATTATTTTAAGCGGACGTATATCCTGCATTGTGGCGCGTTCCTCGGTCATAACGAATACATTTTCATTTTCCAGAGACTTGCGCGCAGGCAGCTCGCTTGATATTTTAATAGGCATTTTCGTTCACCCTTCCATTGGTTATCGCTTATCTATAAAATATTATCGTTTTTGCGTCGGTTGGATAATAAATTTTATAATTCCTTTCAGTCTCCTGTTAATTTAAGGCAATATTGTGACAGATGTCTTGCCGGGCACAAGGCGGCGAATCTTTTTGGCGTCCGAAATTTCAAAGTAAATGAAACCACCCATTATGTTGAATGAAGAAATCACTTTATTTTTATCTTTGTAAATCACCTCGGGAGTGTTTCCGTCAACCGCAATGCGGACACATTTAGCGGCACTGTCGGAATCTGACACAATGTAAAACGCATAGCCATTTGCAACTATCAGATTGTCTATTTTGGTCGCGGCGGTCACTGCTTTTATTTCATCCGAACCTGCATCAACCCTGCATATTTCGTCCGATGAACCGAGGTGACGGACGAACCACAGCGAGCCGTTGCTGAAATTTATATCGCTGACATCGCCGTTATAAAGCGGAGTGACTTCCGAAGTGGCGGTATTCAGCACGCAAATGCTCTTGTCCTCTTTGCCGACGCTGACAAAGAGTATGAATTCTCCGCAGGGAATGATATTTTCGCACACATAGCCGTCAGGTGATATTTTTTCGTCAGTATAATCACTGATATTCAGGCGGCGAATATCACCGCACATTGAGTTTTCGTCCGGCGGCGATACATAATAAATATATCCGTTTACGGCGACCGGACACACGGCGCGCATTTGACCTATCTGCTTATGGCTGTTTTTTGAAACAGGTCTTGTCCATAATGTGCCGTCGGATTGATTGACGTAAAATATATTATTTTGATAAACATTGATATACATGGAGTTTATTTTGTTTATATAGCTGTACTGCGAAAGGTTATTGCGGCAAAAGTAAAGATAATTGCTGCTGCGCATATCAATGTAATACACCTTTTTATCGTACAGCACAGCGTAACCGCCGTTGTAGGCATTTGCCGCGTAATTTCCGATTTCATCGCCTATTTTGGCTGATGAATGATCCTCGAAAGCTTCGGGAAATTCAAGCGGCATGTGCAGCTTTTCCGAATAGTCTGAAGAAACTTCCGAATTGCTCTGAACTTCGGCGGTATCCTGCTGAGACTCAGAGGATATGTCGGAAGCTTCTGAAGACACAGAGGAAGGCGCGGAGGAAGATGAGGTGTCATCCGACTGAACTGTTCCGATTATTTCGGAGCCGTCCCGTATCTTGACAAGCAGAAATATATTGCATACTATCAAGGCGATAAGAATTAAACTTAAGAGAAATTTTTTCAAGGTAATACCCCCTTTATATTTATGTTGGTATTATATAATAAAACGTAAGATTTGTAAAGAATTTATAATTATTTATAAGGAAATGCCCAATAAGTCGGATTTTTGCGGTTGACAAGTTAATAATTCAAGCGTATTATCAAGTGTATGGTAATAAAAACTTAAAATTTGATATTATGAAGAGCGATGATGAATATGAATAATTTAGATTGTCCATGTAAAAGGACTAAATGTGAAAGACATGGAAATTGTGATGTGTGCAGGAGTTATCATCATAATAAAAGCTCCGGCAAAACACTCACCCGGTGCGAAAAGCTGGAAAAGAAAGAACTACGAAGAGAAGCAAGACAGAGAAGAAGAGCAAAATAATTTCAAATTTTCCGCTGACTTATATCATATATATTGTGGTCAAACAGCAATATAAAAATGAAGCATAATTGATTTATCTATAAAGAAAAGCCGCTGTTTTAATCAGGGTACTCAAGGTACAGAATTAAAACAGTGGCTTTTTATAAAAATATTAAATATTAAAATTTTAAACATCTAATCCTATAGTGTCTGCCAATCGGAACGCCGCCGAGACATCGCCCTTGATTTTGAGGCGGCCTGTGGAATAAGCCGATGTGGGTGTAAGCCGGTGCTGAAGCATTTTAAGCATGTATTTGGAATTTATAATCATAGTGCAGGTGCTGCTGCGATAGTCAAAAGGCTGGATTTTTGCGGCGCCGTCGCGAACCTCCAGATAAAATTTACCCTCGCCCTCACCGGTTATATCGAATTCATAGGAATACAGCCCGTATCCGAAGCCCGAATAATCGTGATTTTCCAATATTCCTTTTATTTGATTGTAAATTTCGTCGAATTTCATAAATTATGCATTCCTTTCTCAGCAAATTAAGCTAAAAGCAAGTAGCAGTCATCTGATTTTGCCGACGTATAAATGCACATGAAATTTATTGCTCCGAATTGCCAAAAAACAAAGGAGATAATCCCACATTGCATTAATTTGCGGCATGCGAGAAACGCCTTTGTTTCATTCAACGGATATATATGCTACTGTTTGATAATATTATATACAAAATCGCCTCCAAAGTAAATACCCTATTCGCCAAAATTATGAAAAAAATCAAAAGAATTTTTAGCTTAGTTGTATTGATTGTAATAATGTGTTATTATTATATTCAAATATAAGGTGAACAGGGAGGTTTGCTTTTTTGAATATATCTGAAAGTAAGAGAATTAACAGAATCCCGTGGAAAAGCATGCTGTCATCAGTATTCTTTTTTGCTCTTATTGTGCGGCTGGTTATAGGCATGTGCTTCCTTAATTCCTATGATACCGAGTGGAATATAATGTGGGGAATAGAGCTTGGAGATGGCTTCTTTTCGTGTTATGCTGCAAACGGACTTACATCACTGGATTATCCGCCGCTGTATCTGTATCCGCTGTATATAGTGGGAAGGCTGATGCAAATTAACGGGATTGCAGGCTATCCGCCCTTCCGCATGCTGGCTATAAAATTTTTGCCGTGCCTTGCGGACAGCCTGACATGTCTTATATTTTACAAACTGGGCTCGCGGCGTTCAAAAGCATTGGGACTGTTTGCCGCAGGTCTTTGGGCAATCAACCCCGCTTCGCTGTACAATTGTGCTTTTTGGGGACAGACTGATTGTGTGATGATGTGCATGGCGGCGCTGCTTTTTCTTGCACTGCAAGAAAAAAGGCTGATTGCTTCCGGCGTGCTTTTCGGCGCATTGTGTACGACTAAGCTGCAGGGGCTGTATCTCACCCCGGTAGTAGGAATGGAACTGCTCACCATATGCTTCGGAAGTATGAATGTAAAATGCTTCAGGCTCTCGAAGATCAATAAAGAAAGCGCGGGCAGTTTTTTCAAATTTGTCGGTGCAGTAATATTTACGGCGGCGGCGGTGTTTTTGCCCTTTATGATAGGCTCGGCTGTCAATTATCAGGATAAGCCGGAGGGCTTTCTGCGTCCGCTGACGGTGTACGGCGGAGGGCTGGACAAATATCCATACTGCACAATGAACGCCGATAATCTTTACAGGGTACTGGGCTTGAACGGCGTCAATGACGAATTTGAGCTGCTTCCCGGAATAAGTGTGTCGCTTATCAGCACTGTATTTCTCCTGCTGTCGGTTTCGATGGTGGCGGTCGTGTATGTTTTAGGCAGACGCAAAAACCACTGGCTTGCGGCATATATGCTGATGGAATGTATATTCATGCTCACCAGCCGTCAGCACGAGCGGTATCAGATATTGACTTTGATAATGCTGATGGGCGCGTTTCTTGAGATAGCCGACAGACGGATTCTCCCGCTGTTTTCGCTGCATGTGCTTGTGATATTTTCCAATCAGGCAAGAGTGCTCAGCGCTGTGCATGAGAAGAACGGCTGGTGGATGTATTACAGCTCCACCAATGAAGCCATGAATTCGATTATGCGGCAGTCTATGGAACTGGTGAGCGAAAACGGAGCGGACTGGCTCCAATACAGCGGATTTTTCGGCGATTTAAACGCCGCGCTGAATATGATTTTATTCGCAGTGTCAATAGTTTTTGTGTTCAGATATTACTTTGACAGCCAATATGAGCTGTCGCT
>JAQXFQ010000077.1 GCA_029005175.1 Bacillota bacterium | reverse complement strand
ACACTTTGGTTTTGTAGGGGCTTTGCCCCTACGACCCCACGAAGGGCTCTGCCCCTCGACCCCGCCAAGAGGACCAGTCCCCTTGGATTCCCATTGTTGCGTACTCTATGGTAAATTATGATTTACTGCACAACATTATATATTCCCTCGTCCATAAAAAAAACTAAAAACGGAAGTATTCGCTCAATCGAGAGCGAATACCTCCGTTTTTTTATTGCTAAGGATACGCTGATTAAAGGCTTGACCGTCGATTCGACCGCGCAAAAATCCGTTAGTGAGCGGCGTGTGAATTGACTTAATCATCTTTTTTTGTTGCCTTTTGTTCAACGGTCTGTTTTAATTTCTGTATAGCAATTCTGTTATCATCATCTAAAATTAAAGTGCCGCAATATGTCTGACACCACCGTTCACCGTCTTTTATGATTTTTTGTATGGCATCAAGTTTGAGCTTGTTATTAAAAGTTTCATCAGCACTATAAAAAGTTTTATTAAGAACTTTTCTTATTGCATCATTAGCTACTTTGCTATGAGCAGAAATGCTGTCAGCTCTGTTTTGTTCGATTTTCCTTGATACTTCGCTGTCTGATGGCGTCGGACTACTGCTAAAAAAAGATAACAATCCCATATGAAAACATACCCTTCATATTAAAATTACTTGAAATACTTCACGCCCGAGAGGAATATCTTCTGATCCTTCTCGCCGGGAACATTCTTATAAAGGTCGTTGCCCATACGCTCGGAGTGACCCATCTTACCAAATACGCGTCCGTCAGGCGATGTGATACCCTCGATAGCGCATACTGAGCCGTTGGGGTTCCACTCTATGTCAGCAGAAGGAGTGCCGTTGGGATCAACGTACTGTGTTGCGACCTGACCGTTTGCTACGAGCTTGCCGAGCATCTCATCATTTGCAACAAATCTGCCTTCGCCGTGGGATACCGGAACAGTGTGCATCTCGCCCACCTCACACTCAGCCAGCCACGGTGATTTAACTGATGTCACGCGGGTGTAGACCATGCGGGAAACGTGTCTGCCCAGTGTATTAAAGGTAAGCGTCGGGTCGTCCTTGCCTATTTCGGTGATTTTGCCGTAAGGAACAAGTCCCAGCTTAATCAAAGCCTGGAAGCCGTTGCAGATACCGAGCATCAGACCGTCGCGCTGCTCAAGCAGCTTGGTGATCTCGTCGGCGATAAAGGGATTGCGGAAAGTGGTTGCGATAAACTTGCCCGAGCCGTCGGGTTCGTCACCGCCGGAGAATCCGCCGGGGAGCATGACTATCTGCGACTGAGAAATTCTCTTTGCCATTTCCTTGATAGTTTCCTCTATGTGAGCCGGGGTAAGATTCTTGACTACCAGAATATCGGTCTGTGCGCCTGCTTTTTCAAATGCGCGCGCTGTATCAAGCTCGCAGTTTGTACCCGGGAAGACGGGAATGAACACACGCGGCTTTGCTTCCCTGACGAGTGAAACGCTCGGATAAGCGGCTCTGGTGGTATTCATAGGAATATTCTTCACCACCGGCTTTTCCTTGGGTACTACGGGGAATATCGGCTCGAGCGGAGCCATCCATGCATCGCGCAGCTTATTAAGCGCAACCTTGCTGTTGCCGATTTTGATAAGCGGATTTGCCGTGGTGCGACCGAGAACCTTGTAATCAAGACCGTTGAGCACATGCACGCCGTCCTTGATTTCCAATATGAGTGAACCCGAAAGCGGGGCAAAAAGCTCGGTGTCGGTGATAGAATCTTCAAATGTAAAGCCTAAACCGTTGCCGAAGCATGACTTGATAACCGAGGCTGACGCGCCGCCCTCATGCACAACGCTTGCAGAAAGCACATCGCCTGCGCAAATCATGTGATAAATATCTTCATACATAGCGCGCAGCTTCTTCCACTTGGGCATGTGTGAGGTGTTCTTGTGATAAGGCACGGGAACAAAGATTACCGTGGAATCAGCCTTTGTAAACGCTGCGGAAAGCGTTCTCTTGGCGCTGGTAGTTGCCAGAGCGAAGCTGACGAGTGTGGGAGGAACATCGAGATCGTTGAACGAGCCTGACATTGAATCCTTACCGCCGATAGAGGGGGTGCCCATCTTAAGCTGTGCGGTGAGTGCGCCGAGCAGTGCCGCAGCAGGCTTTCCCCAGCGGGAAGACTTGTTGTTAAGACGCTCGAAATACTCCTGGAACGTCAGACGCGCTGAGAGGGGATTTGCGCCCACAGCAGCCAGCCTGGAGAGTGATTCGACCACCGCAAAGGCAGAGCCGTGATATGGGCTCCACTCAGTGTGACCGGGGACATAGCCGAAGGACATAGCCGTAGCGCAGTCGGTTTCGCCGTTTCCTACGGGGAGTTTCGCGACCATGGCTTCTTCCGGAGTGAGCTGGTGCTTGCCGGCAAAAGGCATGAGCACAGTCGCCGCGCCGATAGAAGCGTCAAAACGCTCGGAAAGTCCCTTCTGAGCGCAGACGTTCAGCCTGCCCATATTCTTTACAAGCGCATCGCTTACCGAAAGACCGCGCAGCTCGTAAGGAATTGATGTGCGGTAGTCGTTGTAGGGATGCACGGTTTTGATTTTTGCCTTGGCATGCTGTCTTACGCCGTTTGTATTGAGGAACTCGCGGGAAAGGCTTACGATAGTCTTGCCGCGCCATACCATATTAAGTCGGGGAGTTTCAGAGACAACAGCGACCTCGTAGGCTTCAAGGTTTTCCTTCTCAGCCTCGGCGATAAATGCCTCAACGTCTTTCTTTTCGAGAACGACAGCCATTCTCTCCTGAGATTCGGAGATTGCCAGTTCCGTGCCGTCCAGACCCTCGTACTTCTTGCGCACATCGTCCAGACGAATATCCAAACCGTCCGCAAGCTCGCCGATAGCCACGCACACGCCGCCCGCGCCGAAGTCGTTGCAGCGCTTAATCATAGAGGCGACCTTTCCGTTGCGGAAAAGTCTCTGAATCTTGCGCTCTGTGGGGGGGTTGCCTTTCTGAACCTCTGCGCCGCAGGATTCGAGGGATTCGCTGTTGTGAGCCTTGGAGGAGCCTGTTGCGCCGCCGCAGCCGTCACGCCCTGTGCGTCCGCCGAGAAGCACAACGACATCACCCGGCTGAGGAACTCCGCGCACTACATTCTCTTTGGGAGATGCGCCGACAACCGCGCCGATTTCCATACGCTTGGCGGTGTAGCCGTAATCGTAAATTTCAGTTACCTGACCTGTGGCCAGACCTATCTGGTTGCCATAGGAGGAATATCCCGCAGCCGCGCCTGTGGTAATTTTGCGCTGGGGGAGCTTGTTTTCCATTGTTTCGGCAACGGGCAGGCGGGGATCAGATGCGCCGGTAACGCGCATAGCCTGATATACATAAGCACGTCCCGAAAGCGGGTCACGGATAGCGCCGCCGAGGCAGGTTGCCGCGCCGCCGAAGGGCTCGATTTCGGTGGGGTGATTGTGAGTTTCGTTCTTAAACTGAACCAGCCACTGCTCCGTCTTGCCGTCAATCTCGACAGGCACTTCAATAGAGCATGCGTTTATCTCCTCGCTCTCGTCGAGGTCAGGGATAAGACCGCGCTTCTTGAGAACCTTTGCGCCGATGGTGCCCATATCCATGAGTGTCACGGGACGGGTAGTGTTAGGACCGTAGACCTCATTGCGCGCGGCGAAATATCTCTTGATTCCCTTGCGGATTTCTTCCTCAAGTCCGCCCTCCTCAACCTTGATTTCGTCAAGCTGGGTGAGGAATGTGGTGTGGCGGCAGTGGTCGCTCCAATAGGTGTCGATAACCTTAAGCTCGGTGACGGTCGGGTCACGCTTTTCCTCGTCGCGGAAGTAATCGCGGCAGAACTTGAGGTCGTCGAGCGTCATGGCAAAGCCCATTGATCCGTAATATTCGGCCATCTTCTCATCGTCCCACTCAATGAAGCCGTCAAGGACAGCCACATCTGCGGGAACATCGAATTTCTGATTAAGAGTGCGCGGCTTTGCCATGGATGCCTCACGAGATTCCACGGGGTTGATGATGTAGCTCTTTATTCTGTCGAACTGTTCATCCGTAATCGAGCCGCTGATTATGTAAACGCGGGCGGTCAGCACCTGAGGACGTTCGCCCTGAGTGAGCAGCTGGGCGCACTGGGCGGCGGAATCGGCGCGCTGGTCGTATTGACCCGGCAGATATTCGGTCGCGAATATCCTCGTAGCAGGGTCAATCGGGAATGTATCGTCGTAAACAATGTCAACATTCGGCTCGCTGAATACGGTCGTCTTTGCCTTTTTGAATTCGGCAGCGGTCAGACCGGATACATCGTAGCGATTGAGGATGCGCAGTCCCTCAATATCTGTCATACCCAGATTGTCTCTCAGGTCGGAGAGAACGCCCTTGGCTTCGATGTCAAAGCCGGGTGCCTTCTCAACAAATAATCTCATAACTGCCATAGCTTATCAAATCTCCTTATGTATTAAAAAATAAAATGGAATTTGAAAAAATATTACAAATGCATTATATCATATTTTATCATACTATTACAGCTTTTTCAAAATATTTTTTCTCCAATATTGCAAATTTAATGTTAATACATTTTGGACTATGCGATATTGGCAAAAAAATTCGACCGCTTCTGCTACATTCGGCAATCAATGCTGAGGGATGTTTGAAAAATCGAAAACAGGTATAATTACATCTGCTGAGGGCGTTAATAATAATCTTCAATAAAAGTAAGACAAAAAACACCGCGACCCATTCTGTAACGAATTGATCGCGGTGTTTTTTAAAAGAGAAAAAGAAAACAAAATGAAAAAAGCAAAAAACTTGTAGTCAATTAAAATATCAGACAATACCCTGAGCGAGCATTGCGTTTGCAACCTTGAGGAAGCCTGCAATGTTTGCGCCTGCTACGAGGTTGCCCTCCATGCCGTATTCCTTAGCAGCATTAGCGGAGTTGTGGTAGATGTTCTTCATAATATCATGAAGCTTTGCGTCAACCTCTTCAAATGTCCATGAGTATCTCATGGAGTTCTGGCTCATTTCGAGAGCAGATGTTGCAACGCCGCC
>JAQXFQ010000076.1 GCA_029005175.1 Bacillota bacterium | reverse complement strand
TAAATGAGCAGATATGTAAAATTGCGCAATAAATGATAATTTAGCAGAGAGTACGCAACGCCGGGAATCCAAGGGGACTGGTCCTCTTGGCGGGGTCGAGGGGCGGCGACCTTCGTGGGGTCGTAGGGGCAAAGCCCCTACAAAACCAAAGTGTAGCAAAGACTTAAAATAGGAAACAATGCGAAGCCACTAAAGAACTAACGAGAAAATCTTTGATTTTCAAGTGGACGTTGCGCATATAAATTATCATTTATTCGTGTACTTTGTCACTTTTGCCCATTCACAGTACCATATCAGTTTTTATCTTTCAGCAAGTCAATCAAAATCGGGCGTATGGCAGACGCCAGATAAAGCGAGCCGCACACCACTACGGCTGAGGTTTCATCTGCCATTTCAATCGCCTTTTCCGCAGCCTTTTTCAGATTTTCAAACGACTTGACCGCCACATCTTCACCGGCGAACTTTTCGGCACACTCTGCCAAGCTTTTGGCAGACAGCGCGCGGGGGCTGTCGGGGGTAACGGTAAATACACGGCTGAAACGCGGAATTATCTTTGAAAGCGAGTTTTCATATTCCTTATCGCCCAGCATTCCGATAATACCGATAATACTTCTGCCATCAAGCAAGGTGTCTATCGAATTGCACAGAGCCTCAATGCCGTCAGGATTGTGCGCGCCGTCCAATATCACCAGCGGCTTCCCCGATATAACCTCAAATCGTGCGGGAATCCGGGCGGCAGCTATGCCGGCGGCGATATTCTCCTCTTTTATCGACAGACCCCGTTGTATAAGTACTCTCGCCGCATTTACCGCAGTCACCGCATTCTCAATCTGATGAGAGCCCGCAAAAGGAATCATCAGGCGCAGTTCGCCATAATAAATATGGTTGACCGTGGGGGTCATTGACTGAACCTTTACCGCATCGGTGGTGCAAATCGTGAGCGCGCTGTCCATCTCGGCGCATTTTTCGGCAATAACCGCCATAGCCTCATCGCACTGATTCGGCGCGAGCACAACAGGACAGCCCTGCTTGATAATTCCCGCCTTCTCAACCGCGATTTTTGCAACAGTATCGCCCAGAATATCGGTGTGATCCATAGAAATCTTAGTGATGACCGAACAAAGCGGCTCCTTGATTACATTAGTCGAATCCAGCCGACCGCCCAGACCGCATTCCAGCACCACTATGCGGCAGTTTTTCTCGACAAACCAAAGCATCGCCACTGCCGTTATCACCTCGAATTGAGTGAGACAGCAGCCGGACTTTGCGAGAATATCATTAACCGTACTCACCTTAGTCATTATTTCGGCGAATTCATCCTCAGTTATCATTGTGCCGTTTACCATAAATCTTTCACGGAAATCCAGCACATACGGAGAGGTGAAAAGTCCTGTGCGATAGCCCTCATGAGAGAGAATCGAAGCGATCATAGTGCTTACTGAGCCTTTGCCGTTTGTGCCGGCCACATGGACGAATTGCAGTTTATCCTGAGGATTTCCCAGATAAGCCAGCATTTTGGTTATGCGCTCCAGCCCGGGTTTTATGCCAAACCGCTCCATGCTGTCTATATATGCCCTGGCTTCTGTGTAATTCATACAAAACACATCCTTTTACAGAACATTCCGATACTGCACATTTCTGCACAGTATCGGAATACGTCATTGTATCTGATATATTACAATTATCTGAATTTTTCCATTGTCTCAAGGATAATTGCCTTGCGCTCCTCGGCCTTTGCAAGCTTTGTGCGCTCTGCCTCGATGACATTCGCAGGTGCCTTAGAGACAAAATTTTCGTTCGCCAGCTTACCGCTGAGCATAGCAATATCCTTTTCGACCTTGCCCAATTCCTTTTCAAGACGCGCTAATTCTTTTTCTTTGTCAACCAGCTCGTCGAGAGGAATAAGAATCTTTGCGCCGTCAGAGATAATCGTAACTGCGCCCTCGATGCTGAAGCTTTCGCCCACCTCGACATCGCTTGCGGAGGCAAGTCGGCTGAAGAACTTTGCGCCGTGTGTGAAAGTTTCGCCGTATGCTGTTTCAATGTAAACGCGGGCTTTCTTGGAGGGAGGAACATTCATCTCATTGCGGCGGATTCTTATTGCCTTGATTGCCGACATGATGCGCTCCATCTTGGCCGCTTCCTCGGTGAATACAAACTCAGACTTGAATTCCGGCCATGAAGTGAGCATAAGTGTTTCGCCCTCGTGAGGAATGGTTGTGAAAATTTCCTCTGTAACAAACGGCATAAATGGATGCAGCAGCTTGACTATATCAGTGAGAACATAGAGCAGAACCGCGCGAACATCCGCAGCCGTCTCGCCGCCCGCATTCAGGCGGGTCTTGGCAAGCTCAATGTACCAGTCGCAGTAGCAGTCCCAAATGAAATCGTACAGCTTGGCAACAGCAACGCCGATGTCGAAATTCTCCATATTGTCGGTCATTTCCTTAATCAGCGTGTTGAGCTTGTCTAGAATCCACTTATCCTCAAGCTCGAGTTTTTCCGGGATTCCGGGCATGTCGCCGTCCTCGACATTCATCATAACGAATCTGGCGGCATTCCACAGCTTGTTGGCGAAATTGCGGCAGGATTCAACCTTCTTTTCGCTGTAACGCATGTCGCTGCCTGGGCTGATACCGTTGACGAGCGAGAATCTGAGAGAGTCTGCGCCGTATTTGTTTATAACAACCAGCGGGTCAACGCCGTTGCCGAGCGACTTAGACATCTTGCGCCCCTGCTCATCTCGAACTATGCCGTGAATGAAAACATTCTTAAACGGTGCAGCGTTCATCTGATGTACGCCTGAGAATATCATTCTCGCGACCCAGAAGAAGATTATGTCATATCCTGTTACAAGGGTGCTGGTCGGGTAGAAGAATTCAAGTTCTTCGGTCTTTTCGGGCCAGCCGAGAGTAGAAAACGGCCAGAGTGCCGAGGAGAACCATGTGTCGAGTGTGTCTTCATCCTGGTGCAGTTGCTCGCTGCCGCACTTCGGGCACTTTGTCGGCGCTTCGGCAGCAACGATTATCTCGCCGCAGTCGTCGCAGTACCATGCGGGAATTCTGTGACCCCACCAAAGCTGACGGGAGATACACCAGTCGCGGATGTTCTCCATCCAGTTGTAGTAAATTTTATCAAATCTTTCGGGAACAAACTGTGTTTCTCCGCTGCGTACAGCCTCGATTGCAGGCTCTGCGAGAGGCTTCATCTTGACAAACCACTGCTTTGATACACGCGGTTCAACGATAGTCTTGCAGCGGTAGCAGGTGCCGACATTGTGCTTCATCGGCTCAATCTTCACGAGGAATCCGCCTGCTTCGAGGTCAGCAACGATAGCCTTTCGGCATTCCTCACGGGTCATACCGGTATACTTGCCGCCCTCTTCGTTAATTGTGGCGTCCTCGTTCATAACATTGATTACGGGAAGATTATGGCGCAGACCTACTTCAAAGTCGTTCGGGTCGTGTGCCGGTGTAATCTTCACAACGCCTGTTCCGAAGTCCATCTCTACGTATTCATCGGCAACGATCGGAATCTCCCTGTTGAAGAGCGGGAGAGTTACCGTCTTGCCGACGAGATGCTTATATCTCTCGTCATCGGGGTGAACAGCAACTGCTGTATCGCCTATAAGTGTCTCAGGACGGGTGGTAGCCAGTTCAAGATAGCCGCTTCCGTCGGTGAGCGGGTAGCGCAGGTGCCAGAAAAATGCATCCTTCTCTTCAAATTCAACCTCAGCGTCGGAAATAGAGGTCTTGCAGTGCGGACACCAGTTGATGATTCTCTCGCCGCGATAAATCAAGCCCTCGTCGTACATCTTGGTAAATACTTCGGTAACGGCCTTGGAACAGCCCTCATCCATGGTGAAGCGTTCTCTGTCCCAGTCGCATGAAGAGCCCATTTTCTTGAGCTGATTAACGATTCTTCCGCCGTATTCTTTTTTCCAGTCCCAAACCTCTTCAAGGAACTTCTCGCGTCCGAGCTCTTCTTTGGTCTTGCCCTCTTTGCGGAGCTTTTCAACAACCTTAGCTTCGGTAGCAATGGAGGCGTGGTCAGTGCCGGGCAGCCACAGAGCGCAATATCCCTGCATTCTCTTCCAGCGTATGAGTATATCCTGAAGAGTATTGTCCAGCGCATGTCCCATGTGAAGCTGACCTGTAATGTTTGGCGGCGGCATTACGATGGTGTAAGGCTTCTTGCTCTTGTCAATTTCCGTATGGAAATAACCTTTTTCCATCCAGTTCTTATAAATTCTCTCCTCGGCCTCCTGCGGGTCGTAGGTTTTAGGCATTTCCTTAGCCATAATTTACAATCAATCCTTTCAAAATTAGTCTGACGCTCGGATAAAAATCACTCAATCAAACAAAAAAGTCCGCCGCAAGCCGAATAAACCGGCTCAGGGCGAACATGAATTACAAGTCCGTGATACCACCTGAATTCGCGAAAAACGCGCACTCTGTCAATACGGGATAGTGTGAAAATTAATCCGATACTGCCTTCTGTGATAACGGTGAAGCTCCGTTGGAGTCTACTTAGACGCTGACAACGCCTGTTCAGTCCAAAGCTCCGAGGCTACTTCCATACCGCCTGCACTAAGACTCGCACCGACCGTCTTATCTCTGAAAATGCGGTGAGATATGTACTCCTCCTCATCGTTGCTTTATTTTTATTATTCGCATTATACCACCGATGCTGCCTTTTGTCAATACATTATCAGTACAAAAAAATAAAATCCGACTGCTCCTCCCAATTGTAAGAGCAGTCGGATAGATTATTCAAAAATTAATCTTTGATGATTCTTTCGTCCTCGTCATCAGAATTATCTTCGGAGACTTCCTCATCATCTTCTACAGAATCTGTATCGTCATCGTCGTCATCATCATCGTCGTCATCATCATCGTCATCATCATCATCGTCGTCATCGTGAGCAGGCATATCAAAGCCGATAATAGCAAATTTCTCAACACCTGCCTTGGTGAATTCGCTTATTCTGTAGAGGAAGAAATATGCCAATAAAACAGCAATCAAAAGCAGCGCGACAACCACTATAAGTGTAATATCAATGACGTTGAGCTGAACGCCCAAACCGCTGAGCTTGATAGACTTAATCATTTCATTGATTACCACTCTGTCGGCATCAACTGCATTGGCAGTCTGAATATAAATCATGTACTTAACGCCGTCGATAACAGTTGTAAATTGATACTGTCCGTAAACGTCAGCCGAATCATCGCTTGAATCTGAGACATACGATTTGAGGTAAGTGCGACCGTTGATTTTTACAAACTCTGCACTCTTATTTCCATTGTCAAGAGAATCCTGCACAAGCTCGTCCTGCTGCTCCTTGCTCAGTGTGTTGTAATCGCCGTAATAATTGTACAGAGAATTCAGATGCTCTACAAAAAGGCTGACAGCGCAGTAATTATCGTTATTTGTAAATGCCTGCATTGCACAGCCCTGCTCCATAAAATAAGGACGAGAATATCCTACTGCCTTGAAATTATCACCGGGGCTGTCGAGTGATGTGATATTTCCGTTGGGCACAAGCATTGAAAAGCCATACTGCTTTACTTCAACCTTTACCAAATCCTTTACATTCAGATCACAGCCCGAAACAATTTCCGCCGCTGAAGATGTATCTGCCGCAGCATCATCGTCAGCATCTTCGGCATACACGCTGAGACCTCCGATGCTGGCAACGAGAAGCATAGAGAAAAACAGCAGCGTGGCTATAAGGCTTTTATTTTTTTTCATTAAAATTACGTCCTTTCCGTCAAATCGCAAGTCATATTATGACAAACGAAATGCCCCTTGGTCATTTTATAATAATTGCTGATGAGTCGCTTTATTAATTTTACATTATTTAAGCGCAATGTGCAATAGCAATTAAAAAATAATGGGGCATTTATGGATGATTTTTTTGTGATAAACTACATTTTTATAAAATAACACACAAATATTTACAGCATCAATTGTGAATCTTTACTATGGCAGTAAAAAATCAGAGTTTAGCCGCAATTTCTTTTATGTATGCTTTAAAGCCTTCACTTACCTCGGGATGAGTGAGAGCCACGTCAACAGTGGCCTGAAGAATTCCGAGCTTGTTGCCCATGTCATAACGCTTGCCCTCAAAATCTACGGCAGTAAGACCTACAGTCTTGGCAAGCTGGGCGAGCGCATCGGTAAGCTGGATCTCTCCGCCTACTCCGGGAGGAGTATTATCAAGAATATCAAAAATTTCCGGAGGACAGATACAGCGGCCTAATATTGTATAGTTACTGAGCAGATCTTCCTTTTTGCTCACCTTTTCTACTAAGTCGGTGCATTTAAAGACATTGCTCTCGCCGTCTAAAGCCTCAAGCTTCAGCGAGCTTCCGCGCATTACAACTTCGGGGGACATCTCTTTGGTGCCCAAAACACCCAGGCCGTATTTTTCATATGCTTCACAAAGCTGCGCGGTTACAGGCTTATCACCCATTATCACATCATCGCCGAAGAGCACCGCGAACGGTTCATTTCCAACAAATGAACGCGCGCAGTTTACAGCATGTCCCAGTCCCTTTGTTTCTTTCTGACGCACAAAGCAGATGTTTGCCATTTTGGTTATATTGACTACCGTGTCATAGGCTTCCTGCTTACCTGCCGCAAGAAGGCGTTCCTCCAGCTCCGGTATTCTGTCAAAATGGTTTTCTATATCACTTTTGCCTCTGTTGGTTATTATAAGTATGTCGGTAATACCGCTGGCAACAGCTTCTTCAACAATATACTGTATAGCCGGCTTGTCAACTATAGGCAGCATTTCCTTGGGCATTGCTTTGGACGCCGGCAAAACTCTGGTACCTAGACCTGCTGCCGGAATAACGGCTTTACGCACCTTATTATACATTAAAAGTCATCATCCTTTTTTAACAGCCTGTGATATTTATCAACACATCAAAGACCAATTTTTTTAAGGCAGCACCGTACAATTATAAATCACCAAAGCGCTAGACGTTAATTGCTAAGTGTCACCTTGGTAAAATTATACCATAAAAACATAGTTATTACAACACTTAAAACAAAAATTCATTATTTTAAAATAATAATCCGCTTTTTAAGACGTATAATACAGCAAAATAGCACAAACCGGCACATATAGCATAGAGTGCAGAAACTCCGCCTGCGCTTTCCAGCCTTTGATTAAACTGCTCAGGCGTTGAATGTGCGGCAGTCGCTTGGGCATTGATTTTCTTGATCTTCTTCGAGCAGAAATTCATGTACAGCTTATTGCCGAAAATACCGCAAAGCAACATCATCACATTCTCCAGCAGAGTGAGAAAATAATTCAGCATCAATCCTCCGAATAACACCTTATAATCCCTCATAAGCTGAAAAAAAGTAATTTCATTTGCCAAGCTGCCAAGTGTTGAATTGAAAACACTATAATAATATGTCTGGTAGCCTGTTATAAGCATCATTAAAATAAGCAGAACTACGCCCCAGCCGTACATTTTGCGGGAAATAAACCACAAGCCGTTGGTGAAAAAAGCCGTAAAATTAAAACTCACACTGCTTTTTTTCTTCACCATAGATAAGAATCTGGGGATATAATACATCCACATATTTCCGACAAATTTTTTAACATCACCCGCAGGCACACCGTTAATGGGCTCGGATTCGTCAATATCAAAAAGCTTTGAGAAATCAGGTTCACTTGTGGGACGTTCATATGCGCCTTCCCGGCTGTGCGCCAGATAATAGCCGCATCTTTCGCAATAATCCTCAGACTTGGGAGTTTCTCCGCCGCACACTGGGCATATTATCATCTCCCTGCTGCTTTCGCACGATGACGCCCCATCGCTGCCTGCGGAATTTGCGCTGTCTGAGGTTTTTTCAGGCTGCCATTCATACTGCTCAGAATGCTGATCTTCACAAGCACAGTGCCCCTTTTCCTTCCAACATTCCCTGTGATGCGGCGCACCGCATTCCGGGCATATAACTATATCAGAATGCTCGTCAAATACCACGCCGCATGCGGCACAGGACATATTTCTGTAATCTTTCATAATGTTCTAAAAAACACCTCCGAGTGATTTTTATTACCGGCATAAATCCAACGGATAAAATACATGTGTACTGTTATTGTGGTAGATTTATGTCATAAGCTGACATATATCAATTTACATCCACCTTGCATTTTGCGGTACGCCCGCTTCCTGTCTCAGCATAAATATAGCATGAGCCTTTGCCGACAGCCTTAATAAGTCCGTCGTCCCGCACTGTTGCCACAGATTCATCAGACGAATGCCATCTTACAAAGTCGTTGCTGTCGGACGGTGTAAGCTGATATGTTAGTGAATCAGTTCCGCCTTCGTTCATCGAAATGCTGCTCCTGCTCAGTTCTATGCTCTCTGCCTTGCTCAGGACATTTATCTTATATTCACAGGCAACGGATTTTCCGCTGACTTCGTTTGTCACCTTAAGAGTAATAATAGCTGTACCGCGGGATTTAGCCTTGACCGAGCCTTTGGATGTGACATAAGCCACATCTGTATTATCCGAAGACCATTCCACCTTGTCTGTGGTGTTTTCAGGGGTGAGCTTCGCTCTGAGCACCAATACATCGCCTATATAAATATCGGTTTTATCAGCCAATATTTCCGCTGATTCAGCCGGCTGCCTTACCGTAACCTGACATTTTGAAATCAACTCTCCGTCAATTTTGCAGTTTATTATGCATGTGCCGATGCCGACCGCAGAAACCATACCGTTTTCATCTACGACCGCCACATTTTCATCAGTCGATGACCACGCGCATTTCTCGGTGGTTTCGGGAGAATACGACGGCAGGATAACGGCGTTTATTTTATGCTCAGTATCCACGTTAAGAGTCAGCTTTTTTACATCAAGCATCAGCAATTCCGCCTTGGCTATAACGCAAACATTACAATATGCCGCCGCGCCGCTTGCGGTATTGGCATATATTGTGGCCGTGCCAAACGAAACGCCTGTGACCTTACCTTTGGAATTGACAGAGGCGACCTTGGGGTCGGATGAAGTCCACACTATTTTCTCCTTGGATTGCGTCGGAGTGTATTCAACAGTCAGGTTGAATTCCTTTCCCTGATACACCGAACGCGTTTCATTGCTAAGGGCGATAGCCTCCGCCGGAACAACGCATGTAATCTTGACCGAAGCCTCAAGACCGCTTGCTGTAGCCGCTGTTACCGTGCAAGTGCCCTGCCCCACCGCAGTCACCTTGCCGTTTTTGTCCACTTGAGCAATATTCTCGTTATCGCTCTTCCATGTTATAATATCGGTTGATATTGACGGAACTATTTCATAGCGCAGTTTGAATTCATCGCCTATTTTCAACTCGCTCTCCGGCTGCTTCAGGCTGAATTCAAGTGGCTTTTCCACAACCCTCACAATACGATAATCCTCGCTCCCGTCGGGGAAACGACAGGTTATCAGGGTCGTGCCCACGCTGTGAGATGTAACTCTGCCGTCGGGGTCAACGCAGGCAACCGCAGGATTAGAGGAATACCAGAATTTCTGAGTATCGAGCAGCGGGTCTATTATCATATCGAAAATCGTGCTTAATTCGGTATTCTCGCCCAGATAAATACTTTTGGGTTCTTGAGATTCCGTAGTTTCAGATGCATCCTCGGACGGGCGAATCACCCTCACGCTTATGCTGCATTCATCAAACCCCTCAGCCGATGCTGTAATCACTGCTTCTCCCTCGGATACACCTTTAAGCTTGCCCTTTTTGTCTACATAGGCAATGCTTGTATCAGAGGATGACCATGTTATTTTACTGCTAATAGATGTGAGAAATACACCTTTCAGATTAAAAACATCATTCTCGGTCAAAACCACATGGCGGGTATTTATCATCATCGTTTGATTGTATGAGATAAATCTGAGTCCCTTTGCCACGCAATACATCTCAGCCACACTTCCTGAATTGCCAAACACATTCAGATATGACGCTTTTTTTACATCGCCGCCATACAGATAATAGCCTATTGCCGCGCAGCCGATTTTTTCAAGTCCTTCGGGAAGCATAAGGCGGGTGACATTGTTGCAGCCGAGAAATGCGCCGTTTCCTATATATTCAACGCTGTCGGGAATATTAATTCCTGTTATATCATCGCAGCCGGAAAAAGCATAATCGGAAATTTTTTCTGTGCTGCCGTTCACGAGCACCTGACCTTTTGCCCCCTGCGGACACATAATCAGAGTTTTTCCGTCGCGGCTGTAAAGAATGCCGTTTTTTGAAACAAAGCTATTATTTTCATTACTTACCGATAATGTTGAAAGGCTCGTGCAGCCGCTGAAGGCTCCTGTTCCTATTTCCTTTACATGCGCGCCAAGCTCCGCCTTAGTAAGAACGGCGCAATTGTAAAAGGCAAGCGCACCTATTTTTTCAATAACGCCGCCCAGTGCAATTGATTTGAGCGAGACGCAGCCTTCAAATGCCGAATTACCTACAGTCCTTACCGATTTTCCAAAGCTGACGGAAACCAGCTCACTGCAACCGCGGAATGTATCACTGTGAATTTCCGACACCCCGCTGCCGATGACTGCGTTTTTCATCGAGGTGCAGTTCATAAAAGCGCCGCTTCCGAGTGATGTTACTGAGTCCGGCAGGGAAACTTTCAGCAGCGAGGTACAGCCCTTGAAGGCCATGCTGCCTATTGATTCAATATTTTCGCCGAAGCTTACGACGCTCAGCACAGAACATCCGTTAAATGCATAGCTGCCCATACGCTTTAGTGATTTCGGAAGTTCAATGGATGTGATATGCCAGCAATTATAAAAAGCATAGCTGCCTATAATGTCCACACTGTCGGGCAAATTGACGTTCTTAAGCGATTTGCAGCCGTAAAACGCTCCCTCGCGTATGCTTTTGAGTGTATCGGGAAAGCTTATGGAGCTAAGTCCGACGCAGCCCTTAAAGCTGTATTTCCCAATGTCGGTAACGCCGTTTGGGATAATTACCGATACGATGTAGCGATTACCGCTGAATGCCTCGCTGTTTATCGCCCTGACGCCGTACCCTCCCAGAGAATCCGGAATCTTCACATCGGTGGTTTTGCCGTTATAGCCCGTCACCACCGCATAAAAGTTACCTTCTCCATCCTTATGTGTGGAATAAATCCAATCATTTTCCTTGAGATTAACTCCCGTCACCTGAGGAGCCGACGGTTTCGGGCTATCAGACGGTGAAACTGCCGAAGCGCATACCCCAACTCTTCCGGGAATTAATACAACGGCAGCTGCCAGCAATATCACAAAAGACAGCGCAATGCGAGCCGCTGCTGCAAGCCTTAAAGTCATTTGTAAACCATCCCCACTAAAAAATATATAAAAAATAAAAATAACTGATAGTTTTATCAGAACATCTCTGTATAAGGATAAAGCACTCCATTTTTTCGATTAGTTTATTACAATATTATATACTTTTAATCAAAAAAGTCAACGTACACACATAAAATTCAAAATCTGGAATCACTATCATTATTCAATATCTTTTTGGACAATTGATATTTTTTGTCAAAAAATCAACTATATTGCGCTATGTGTAATATTATGTGTCGCTTAATTAATTCTTTATTAACATTTTATTTTCATATATGTTATACCATTTTAATGAGAGAATTATATCGTCACATAAACATGTCATAATGAAGGAACTCTAAAATAAAGGTGGTTATTTAATGAAAGTCCTTATTTTATCATGCAACATGGGAGAAGGGCACAATGCCGCCGGAAAAGCGGTTTACGAAAAATTTCTGAAAATGGGTGTGGAGTGCGAGTTCGCCGACACTCTGGCAATAGCCGGAATGAAAGTCTCCCGCACGGTCAATAAAACATATGTAGGCATAACCACATCTTCTCCCGCCGTTTTCGGCGCAATATATTCAATAGGCAGAGCGGTCAGCAATTTCGGCAACAAAACAGGCTGCAAATCCCCTGTGTACGCCGCCAACGTACTTTACAGAAAAAAGCTCGCCGCATACATAAAAAAAGGAAAATACGATGTAATAGTCATGCCGCATCTCTTCCCCGCCGAGTGCCTGACATCGCTGCATCACCGCAAAGTCCTTGACACGCCCTTTATAAACATTGCAACTGATTACACCTGCATACCATTCTGGGAGGAAACGCTTCCGAATTATTTCGTAATTCCTCACAAGGATCTGGCTGAGGACTTCTACTCCAAAAAAATACCGCAGGAAATCCTGCTTCCGTTCGGTATTCCCGTGCGCGACTGCTTCAGCGAAAAAAATGATAAGTCTGCCGCGCGCCGCGAATTAGGGCTGAAAGCGGACGAGCCTGTGCTTCTGCTTATGTCGGGCAGCATGGGCTTCGGCAAGCCGGAGGATCTGGCAGCTTCGCTCTATAAAAAATTCGGCAGGGGCACTCAGATAGTAATACTCTGCGGACGAAACGAAAAGCTGCGCGGTCACATGGCCGAGGTCTTCAAAGGTAATCCCGATATAATCCTGCAGCCGTTTACCGACAAGGTGAGCCTGTTTATGGACGCGGCTGACGTAGTATTCACCAAGCCGGGCGGACTTACCTCTACCGAGGCGGCAGTAAAAAATGTACCTCTGGTTCACACAGCCCCTATTCCCGGCTGCGAATCAATAAACATTAAATTTTTCACCGAGCGCGGAATGTCGGTAAGCTGCGGCGATACAAATGATAACGCCGCGCTGGCAGATGCAGCCTACAAGCTCTACTGCGACAAGGACGCGCAAAAGCGCATGCTTGAGGCTCAGCGCGCCAACATAAATCCCCACGCCGCCGAGGATATTTGCAATTTCATAATCGAGCACTATTCCAACAGTACACAAACTTCCATGTAAAAATTTTAATGACATTTGGTTTAAGTTTTGATACTATAATAATATAATTGAAAATTAATTGAAAATTGAAATTTAGTATCGTTAAGGATGGTTTTACTTTTATGATTAACTATATCTTATGGGCTGCCATAGGATTTATTTCAGGCAGCGTAATGTACAGCTACATCGTTCCTAAAATTCTATTTAAAAAGGATATAACAAAAATCAGCAAGGACGGAAACCCCGGCTGTGGGAATGTATTCACATGCATAGGCGTTCCATGCGGAATTCTCTGCCTGCTGCTTGAGCTTGCCAAGGGTGCTATTCCCGTGTGGTACGCCATGAGATTTCTCAGTCCCGAGCATATCATGTTTGCCCCGGTGCTGGCCGCGCCTGTAATGGGGCATGCCTTCAGCCCGATGCTCAGGCGACGCGGAGGCAAGGCTATAGCCGTAACCTTCGGCACATTCATAGGCATATTTCCACAGATGCTTATGCTCTTCTGGCTGGCGGCTCCTCTGATTATATTCTCCACTGTTATCAGAATCTGTCCCCACAGTATGCGCGTTATGTCAAGCTATATCGTTATGTTTATATGCACCGTTATGTTTGAGCACAACAAAGCGGCATGGCTTGGAGCATTCATCATTGCCGCTGTTGTAATATTCAAGCATTACGGCGATTTCGTGCAGCGCGAAAAGGGGCAGACCGATATATATATTTTATCTCATCGCCTGTATCACAAGGAAACCCCCGAATATAACAAGGAGAATCCCGAAATCGATCAGGCATAAAAAGGATGGTAATAATTATGAAAAAATTAGGCTTTATCGGCGCGGGCAACATGGCCTCGGCAATGATGGGCGGCATTATACGCAGCGAAATTTTTGCGCCCGATGAAATTATAGTTTCCGACGTCAGCGAAAGCGCATTACAGCGCGTCAGTTCCACTTACGGCGTGAATATAACCGCAAGCAACATTGACGTTGCAAAAAATTCCGAGGTGTTTATTCTGGCGGTCAAGCCGCAGTATTACGCCTCTGTCATAGCGGAAATCTCGCCCTATGTCACCGACAGTCAGCTTATAATCACAATAGCACCGGGTCAGACGCTAGCAGGTCTTAAAGAAAAATTCGGCAGTGACAGCGTCAAAATCATCCGCACCATGCCAAACACTCCCGCAATGGTCGGCGAGGGCATTACCGCCGTCACTCCCAACGAGAATGTCAGCACTCAGGAGCTGGAATACGCATGCAAAATCCTCAGCGGCTTCGGTCTTGCCGAGGTAATCAGCGAAAATCTCATGGACGCTGTGGTATCGGTCAGCGGCAGCTCTCCGGCATATGTGTTCATGTTCATTGAGGCAATGGCAGACGCGGCTGTGGCGGACGGCATGCCGAGAGCACAGGCATACAAATTCGCGGCGCAGGCGGTCATGGGCAGCGCAAAAATGGTTCTCGAAACAGGCAAGCATCCCGGCGAGCTGAAGGACATGGTGTGCTCCCCCGCAGGCACGACCATCGAAGCTGTCCGAGTGCTCGAAGAAAAGGGCATGCGCAGCGCGGTAATCGAGGCAATGAAGGCCTGCACACGCAAGGCTAAGGGAATGTAATAATTCGGAGGTAATCTCAATGGAAAATCAGGTACTTAATGCGATATACAACCGCCGCAGCACACGCGGTTTTGAGGATACACCGCTCACTAAGGAGCAGCTTGACAGCTTGATGAAGGTCGCTACAGCCTCACCAAGCGCGCTGAATCAGCAGTCGTGGCATTTCACTTTCTGCTCGGACAAGTCGGCAATTGCCGCTGTCGAAAAGGAAGTGGGCGATCTGATTATGGCATCCTCAGACGAGGGTGCCAAGGAGCGCATGAAATCACGCAACATGAAGGTATTTTACAACGCGCCAACTGTCATTTTCATTTCCTCCGACGCTCAAAGCTGCTGGAGCAAGCTGGACGCGGGCATCGCCGTGGAAAATCTCGCGCTTGCTGCACATTCCATGGGGCTTGGCTCGGTAATTATAGGTATGTGCAAAATGGCATTTGAGGGAGCTAACGGGTCAAAGTTTGACAAAATGCTCGGCTTCCCCGAAACTCACAAATTTTCGATTGCCCTTGCGGTGGGCGTTCCTACTGTAAGCAAGGAAGCTCATGAGGTCGGCGAGAACAAAATTACTGTGATGTAATTTATTAAACTATAATTTATCTGCGTGACCTCCACTCGAAAATCAAAGATTTTCTTGTTAGTTTTCCATGGGCTTCGCATTTTTCCTATTGCAAGTTTTTCTTGCACTTTGGTTTTGTAGGGGCTTTGCCCCTACGACCCCACGAAGGGCTTAACCGCTATTCAAGGAATAGCGGTGTCCCCTTCGACCCCGCCAAGAGGGCCGCCGCCATTCAAGGAATGGCGGTCTCCCTTTGGATTCCCGATGTTGCGTACTCTATGGTAAATTATCATTTTTTGCGGCACATTCCTGCTGAGGGACAATTGCTGCATCCGCAGCCGCAGGAGCTTTTGCCCTTTTTCCTGTCCCTGACCATATTCACCACAATCAGAGCCACTACCGCCGCAATTATCACGGCGACGACAACAGTGCCTGAATGAGCTGCCAAAAATTCCATCATAAATAAATTCCTCCCGTTATTTTAGCTTATTGCTCTCCTTGCAG
>JAQXFQ010000075.1 GCA_029005175.1 Bacillota bacterium | reverse complement strand
TTTTCATTGACCGGTTCTCCCTCCGTGTTTTTGCAGAGGTCTCCCGTTCCAAAAATGTGTCGTCAGTATTACAAAATATTGAATTTTATATTAAATCTGTGACCGAGGTTTCTGTCTCTTTCCTTAAGTGATTGACATTGATACTGTTACAGCAGTCCCTCCGTCAGTTTCAAAGTTGAGCACTCCCAAAAAAGCTACATTGTACGCCGGTAACACATATGAAATTGCAGCTTCAGTTCTTCCGGCTAATTCGCTGGCAGATCAGTACCGACTGAACTGGACATCTTCTAATGAATCGGTTGCAAAGGTTGAGTGGATATCTGATATTAAGGCTAAAATTACAGGTGTTTCTGTCGGTACGGCTGTGATTACAGTCGCGTCTCCGAACGGCAGAGTTAAATATACATGCAAAGTGACGGTTAATGAGCCACCCGAAATGACTGCCATTAATCTGGATAAATCTGAAATTTATCTTGAACTTGGCGACACTTCATCTATTAAGGGCAGCGCAGTTCCTGCAGAGTCTCTCACAGAAAACAGGTATCTGCAATATTATTCTACGAACACGTCAATTGCTACTGTCGATGCTTTGGGCAATATTAAAGCTGTTGGTGTAGGTACCGCAGAAATCGTATGCGCATCGGATGATTATTCCATAAAATCGCCATGTAAAGTTCAGGTGTTTACACCTGCTCCGCCAACGACTTCAATGACTCTTTCAGGAGAGAAAGAGGTTTACTCATCTGAAATTATCACACTTACAGCAGCTCCTGTTCCTGCAGAATCTGTAAATCCCATCAAGGCAATCACTTGGAAATCCTCTGACGAATCCATTGCGAGGGTTGAAGCGGCAGATAAAATGAGCCTGACAGGTAGTGTAAAAGGTGTGTCGATAGGTTCAGCGACAATCACGGCTGTATCTGCTAATGGTGTGGAAGCGACATATCAAGTCACGGTCAACGTCAAGGAACCTGCGCCTGAATATGTAACTCCCAAGGAGGAATCCGTATTTGTTCCTGCCGGCGGCAAGCGTAAGGTCGATGCAACGGTTTACCCCGAAACAGCGGCAGATAGAAATCTCCACTGGGGCTCGGCAGACGAATCAATTGCTACAGTCGATAAGGACGGCTATGTTACAGGTGTGGCTACAGGTGTCACCAAGATCATGGCATATGCCTGCAACAATGTGTATGCAGAAATCGAAGTCGAGGTTATAAAGGGCGGTTTGGTTTATCTCAGTCCGTCGCGTCAAGCAGATAATGCATACGCTGTAGGTGCAACAACCGAATATGAGCAAATGTACAAGGTAGCATATGCCGCCAAATATTATTTGGAGGAGGCGGGATTTGAGGTTCACATTGCCTCATATGATTTAACTATAACGGAGCGTGATGAAGACGCCGCCAGCCGCAATGCAGTGTGTTACGTCGCAATACATTCCAATGCGGCCAACAAAAGCAAGAGGGGTACTTTAGCGTTGTATTATTCCAAACTCGAAGAGAGCATGACGCTGGCCGATTCAGTATGCAGCAGCGTTGGTGCGCTTACTCCCAATAATGATGAGGGCATTAGACACAATGATAAGTACATTGAAGTTGCACATCCGGCTAAATATGGCATTCCTGCGACTCTTGTAGAGGTCGATTATCACGACAGCAAGAGTGGTGCTAAGTGGATTATTAACAATACCAATGCACTCGGCAAGTCTGTTGCTGATGGCATTATTGCATGGATGCGTACCAGATAATATGAAAAAATTGAGACAACCGAAGTAATATATTCTGCTCGGTTGTCTCGTTTTTTGTTAAAATTCAATTTTTGTTGCGTCAATGCCCTTGACATAAAGTGATTTTGATATTATAATATTTATTACAAAAGCGGGAGTAGTTTAGTGGCAGAACCTCAGCTTCCCAAGCTGATTGTGTGGGTTCGATTCCCATCTCTCGCTCCAACAGCACACCGTCGAATCTCATCTGATGAAAGGTTCGACGGTTGTTTATTATTATTAAGGACGCGCTGATTAATACTAATTTTCAATAAAAGTACGACAAAAAATCTTCGCAAAAAACCATATACGCAATTTTTTTGCTCGATTTTTTTGTACTTTTTTAATTGAAAATTAGTATAAAGGCGCAATCATTATTTTGCATGTGCGAAAATACCGTCACTGAGCGTTTGAGGAATCGGATTGCCCTACGTTAAGCCCGAACATTTTTCGGCAAAACAACTTACCGGTTTCTGTCACGAATATTTTATCATATGCAGATTGAATGGCTTCCTTTGGAGTTCCGTCTTCGTAAAGATTAACCAAAAAATCGGCCTCAACAAGTATCTGATGGTCAACGGTATCAATGCTGCTGTATGTATGGTGATGTCCGACAAGCCAGCAAACTCTGTCGATAACCTCATCGTCAAAATCCAATGCGCTCAGCATGTCTCGAGCCAAAGCCGGGCCTTCCTGTTCTTGCAGCTTGCCGTCACATCTGCCGTATGTTAATTCACATATATGTATGCCTATGTCGTGTACCGCCGCGGCAGCCTCCAGGGTAAAAAGGGTGTGTTCATCCAATCCCTCCAGCGTGCCGATAGTGCGAGCAAGGTCATGCACCTTGATGAAATGCTGTATCCTGCGCGGATCACCGTTGTAATAGTTAATCATTGCGCCCAAAAGCTGAGATATGTCTGCCATAGCTGATAATTCCCTCCAAAAAAATCGTTTTGATTATTATATCACTATTTTAAGGCCTAATCAACAGTATTTTGTGACTTTACTTTATACAAAGAATAAAAAAGGCATGTAAATGACATGTGCTTTGAAGTATATAACTTGATTGCGAAAGGAAGAATAAATTTATATGAATGAACAAGAGTTTACTAAATTGTGGCAGAACGATAAATCGCCAATAATAAAATTTCAGCTTAAAACAGACATGGCGGCGGGATTGAGTGCGGCAACGGCTTCAATACTCCAAAATTACGGATTGCCCCGTACAGCCGAGCCGTGGCTTAATTTTATGGAATTTCTCATAGTGGATGAGAGTGTGTCGTGCGCTCTGAAGGGGCTTAATTACTATCCTATAGGATATTTGGCAAACGGTGATATAATTTGTGTTGACATGATGACCGAGAGGCTGATGATTTGCGATCACGAAGATATGTCGTATACATGGATGCTGAATACTTCTATTGGTGCACTTTATGAAAGTCTGATATTGTTCCGCGACTTCATCACAAAGGTTAATGAAAAAAATCCTGATTACTCCCGTAATTTTAAAATTCCGGATGGGATGCTCGAGGAGCTTGCGCGTAATTTGAAAAAAGCCGACAGGGAATCATATGAAAATGAGGGCTTTTGGTATACTGAAATTCAAGCTCTCGGAGAATAGTGAATGTTTCAGAAAAAATTAGGAGTTTTATCAATAAGTTAATTTTTCGTATATTTTTTATAATGTTATTGATATTTTATTAAATTTATTTTATTATTGAATATGTTGGAAATATATATAAAATGGATGGTTGGATGATAAATGAGCGTAAAACATAAAAATACAAAGAGCGCAAAAAAAGCGAAAAGCTCAAAAAAGGCATTTAAATTTACCAAAAGCATGCTGATTTCCGGCGCGGCACTGGTGATTACGTTAATCTTCGGCGCACTTTTTTACATATTTGTAGTGTCGACGCACCCGGTAAGAGTGACCAATGCGCTGGCTTATTTGAATGATGCTACGATTGCCAAAATAATGCACACATCAGTTTCCGAAACTTTGGCAGATAAGTCCTTTACCATAATTGTAGACGGTAAGGAGTCGGTGTTCCGTCTGGGGGACTATGAATTTACATATTCCTCAAATACTGACGGACATTCCGAAGTAGTAAATTATCTTGACAGCAACGGAAAAAATCAAACTAAATTGATTACGACCAAAGGCAATCTTTCTTTTAACGAAACGGCAGTTCATGCGTTTATAAATAACTTGGCAAAGGAATACGGTACGCCGATGATTGAGCCGTATTATGAAATAGACGGCGATGTGATGACTATATATAAAGGCACCGACGGTATGGGCATTGATTTCAACGAATTGATGACCACCATCACGGAGCGCATACGCACGAATAATTACAGCAGTATTACAACGCAGGTAAAAACGCTCAAAGCTTCTGACGTGAATATTGACACTATTTATCAGAGTGTAAAGTGCGATCCGGTTGACGCGAGCGTTACTGAGGATTCTGCCGGCAATCCGACATTTACCGAGGAAATAGTGGGTAAGGACTTTGATTTAGAAGCAGCAAGGCATATTGTGTCAAGAGATGCCGACAGTTGGAAGATTACGCTCGCCCTTACATATCCTGAAGTCACGCTTAAACAGGTGCGCGCACCGTATTGTTTAGATTTGCTGTCTTCAGTTACCACGGGATATGCCGGCTCCAGCAAGGAACGTGCCAATAACGTGGAAAAGGCGGCTTATAATATCAACCATTACGGCAATTTTACAGATGGCTACATCCTCCAGCCGGGAGAGGAATTCTCTTATAATAAGACAGTGGGAAAGCGCACAGAGGCTAACGGCTTTATGAAAGCTCCTGTGTATGTGGCTTCGGGTTCAATGGATGATTACGGCGGCGGAATATGCCAGGTGTCCACAGCTTTGTATTATGTCGCGCTGCAAGCCAATTTGCAGATAACCGAGCGTCACAATCACTTTTATACGGTAGGCTATTGGAAGGTTGCGGGAGTTGATGCAACGGTTGACTGGGGACGTTTGGATTTTAAATTTAAAAACAACAAAGAATACCCGATCAAGATAACATGTACATATGCAAAACGTCAGCTTACGGTTTCGATAATGGGAACATCAGACGGCATAACATCTAAGCTGGAGCGTGAAATATTAGAAACTACCCCTTTTCAAACGGTATATAAAAAGCCGACATCACAGCATCGTGAAGGAGAAATAACCTTGGGAACAGCGGGCAAGAAAATCAGGGTTTTCCAAACAATATATCAGGACGGCAAGTTTGTCAGCAAAAAACAAATATCTGAGGACACATATCTGCCGTTCAACAAGGTGATTTATACCAATAATCTCCCCGAAGGCGCGGAGTATTCCTAATCATTTAAAATAAACATCCCATATACCACTTGGCTTTGACTAAGTGGTATATGGGATGTTTAAATTTAATTTTCATTTAGCTTCTTTTTTACTTTTAATGTAATGCGCACATCGCTGCCAACAAATTGATAGCGAACATAATTTCCCGAAAGCCGCGAGGTTATTCTGTCATCGTATTTCTTTTTGAGTCCGTCGATGTTAAAATTAGTGCTGATAATTGTAGGTCTACGGGTCAATATTCTGGTGTTGATAATGTCGTAGAGTGCCGCAGTGGTGAATTGCGTGATAAATTCAGTGCCCAGATCATCCAAAATAAGCAAATCGCAGGATTTGAGGAGGTTAAGTGTGTATTGCTTGTCATCACCCCGTCCGAAGTGCTCAGCTTCTATATTGTTAAAAAAGTTCTGAGCCGATCCGTAAATTACTCCGTAGCCTTTTGATATGACTTTGCCCGCGATTGCAAGTGAGAGATGGGTTTTGCCCAATCCCACGCCGCCTTGGAACATAAGATTTGCCGAATTCATTGAGAAGTTATTGGCATAATCCCAGCAGTTTTTTTTCACCTTGTCCATGATTTGTCGTGGGGAGAGGTTGGAATTTTCCGCCTTGTCGGGGTAGAAATCAATCGAAAAGCTGCGAAATGAGCAAAGTTCAAGAGGGGTTGATTTGTTAAGCTCTTCGTATGCCGTTTTTTGCAGAATATCCTTGAAGCATGTACACATTTTGCCGTCTATATAGCCTGTATCCAAACATTTTGCGCAGTGAAATTTCGGCTGAAGAAAATCGTCGGGACAGCCGTTTGCGCGCAGAATATCAAGCTGTCGCTGCTGCATTTCAAGATTGCTGTCGCGTATCTGAGCGATTGTTTCGGTGATGTCTTTCTGACCGCTGAGCATAACGCGTGTGAGGCGGATTGACGTCTGTGCAATTTCCCTGTCAAGCTCGGCATATTCGGGGTTAATGGCGACGAATGCGCTGCGTCGCTCCTCATTTTCTCTTATAGCCTGCTGTCTCATAGCGTCCAGCTTTGATTTTGCTGTATCATAGGTTTGGCGTGAATATGACAAATCAGATTACCTCCTGTCAATCATTGTAGTCGTAGTCGCTGTCGCTGCCAACCTCTTCAGACATCCACTCAGCGTCCAATATTGCCTCAATGTCACCCGTGTCATAGGTGGAGGCGTAGCGTCCGTTTTGGGTGTTGCCGCCGGCGAGTTCGGTGATGCTGTCGGCAGCGGCAGCCTTGCGCGCCGCTTGTTTGGCTTCGATTTCTGCGCGGTTTTGTTCATCCAGCTTGAGTGCAGAGGTGATGTCGGTGATTCCGCGCTCAAAATATCGCTTGATGATGCCGTTCATGTATGAAAAACTGACCTTGCCTGTTTTGTTGACGCATTTATCATATGCGTGGCGTATCAGCTCGGTGTCTATGTGCTGTGAATTGATCCAAAGGTCGCTGAATTTCAATTCGGTTTCGGTGGCTTTGCGCTCCGGAATTTCCAAGGCCGAACGAACCGAATTCCAGGCGCGTCGGCGGGCTGTAAGAGCTGAGATTTTTTGTTCAGCCTTTTCAAAGTTGTCAATTTCCTCAGCCGCCCAGCCGATGCCGGTGGCCTCTATGTAAGAAATGCTGGATTTGCCTATGGATTTACAGTATTGAACGAGCATGGGAATTATAGTGCATGGCAGGCCGTACCATTTGGCGAGGGTGACGAAGCAGGTAACTTCCGTGTGTGTAAGCTGTTTGCCAAGCGTGGCCTCCACGGCTGTGAGCATGTTTTTAAGCTGCTCGTCCTCGGCAACGAATTTCATGCATTCGTCAAAACGGTAGCGTATTTTCTCCTTGCCCTTAACCTCGGAGCTTTGACCAAGTGCGTTTTTGATTTCCGCTGTTGGTGTTGAATTAAGCAAATCTGACGTAGGTGCAGATTGCGCCGGATTCTCCTGTGGAGCTTCACAATTTTCTGAGATAGGGGAGAGTTTGGATTCAGTTCCGCACGACAGCAGACCGCAGTTAATCCAATATTCCACTGCGTCCTGTGTGTCAGAGGGCTTTTGACCCACTGCGAAAGCCAAAGTGTCCAGTGTAACCTCGCTTCCTGCATGACGCAGCAGATACAGCAGCACCTTCAATTGAGCTGCGCCTGCGAGCTTCATGTGCTTGTCCACCACATCGGTCGGCACAGCGAATATAGAATTCCATTGACCCAGATTGATTCCGTAATTCAAGTCAAAATCTGCCCCTTTCCACAAAAAATAATAACAGTCATTGGCTTTTTATTATAGCACACAAACTCGTTTTTTGCAAACACTGCCTGAAACAAAAAGCTTCGCAATCTCAAGGAAAACGAAGCAAAATTTCTGTAATTGTAAAAATCAGTGTTTTTTATGTTCCTTTGCCGTCATGAAATCAACAGTCAGTTCGATTACTGCGGTTCTGGAGATTATAGCCTCATTTATACCAAATGAATCTGCACGGTAGTGGTGCATAATCGCTGATAGTGCGTTATATTTTTCATTTTCCGGCAAAATTCGTGCAATTCCTCTGCCTATTACGCTTTCGTAATTCATCGTGCAATTTTTTCCCTCATCAATTAGCATAAGCTCGTGTTCGCAATCCATTTCAAAGCTTACTCGTGGATTTTTGGATATCAAATCCAGCTTAGTGCCCTCAGCCGCACCATGAAAATACAGTGTGACTTGGCTGTTTTCCACTTTCATTCCAAAATTAAGTGGAACTATATAAGGATATTCACCGTTGTTAATGGCAATTCTGCAAACGTCGCATTGTTTCATAATTTCAACCATTCGGTTAAAATCCATAATTTCTCTGTCAGAACGTCGCATAATTAATCCTCCTTATCGAAAGTAAGCACCATGTATTCATCTGACGGCTTAAAACCGTAACTGATATAAAGCTCGCGCCCATCGTCGGTCGCGTCAAGCGAGATTTCCGTTACTCCACGGAATTCAGCCTCCTGCACAGCCATATCCAGCAGTCTGAATGCAATGCCTCGGCGGCGGTATTCGTTGCGGGTATATACATTCATGATTCGCGCTCGTCTGCCGTTGGGATGGTCAAATGTAGGCATAACGTCGGTGTAGCAGATAGTGGCACAAGCGATTATTCCCTTGCCTTCAGTGGCGATATATGTTGATTGCTTGTCAGAGGAAAAATAATTTTCCGTAGCCCTCATAAAATCGTCGCTGAAATTTAAGTTTTCGATATGATTCACTTCTCGAAGCATCTCATATCTAAGCTCAACTAATAGTTCCAAATCGTTTACGTCGGCTTTTCTGAAATCAATGGTTCTCATAAAGTAACTGGAATCCTCCGATTATTTATAAAATTATGTTGCTTCGGCATTTGTCAAGTCGGCAGTGGTGATTTTTCATGTAAGCTTGTAAAGCCGATAGCCAAGACCCCACACGGTTTCTATGTAAGCTTCATTTGGGTTTGCTTTTTCCAGCTTACTGCGGAGATTGCTGATGTGGGTTTTTACTACATTGTCATCGCACATATAGTCCTCATGCCATACCGATTCAAAAATATTGGCTTTGGTAAATACCTTTTCGGGGTGCTGCATGAGCATTTCCAATATCATAAATTCCTTTGCTGTGCATTTTATCTCATTGTCGCCGACCTTGATGATTTTATTGGTACTGTCCAAAACAATGTCCTTATATCGAATTACGCGCCCTTTAGCCGGGGTATATCCCGAATGGCGCAGGGCGGTTTCCACTCGCGCAGTTACCTCGCCCAAATCGAACGGTTTGGTTATATAATCGTCCGCGCCCATTTTGAGCATGTCGATTTTAGTGCTGACCATATCCTTGGCGGAAATTACAATGACAGGCACATCGCTTTTTTCACGGATTTTTTTGAGAATTTCGTCCCCGCTTATGTAGGGAAGCATTATGTCCATCATAATCAGGCAGAAGTCCTCCGTCTGCGCAAGCCTGAGTCCGTTCAACCCGTCAAAAGCGGATTCTGTTTCAAACCCCGACTGACTTAGTGTTTCCGCAAGCAGACTGTTTATGTCACGGTCATCTTCAACAATCAATATTTTACTCATTTTTTGCAATGGCTCCCTTACATTGATTACAGCATAAAACAAACGGCGGAATTTTGCACTAGTACAAAAATTCCGCTGCATTGCATCAAATTAATTATTGATTACTGAATGGAGTAGTCCAGGTACTCCTCAAGTTCTTTGTCTTCTTTTTCTTTCTTTTTAAGAACGATGAGTGCAGTTGTTACAGAAGCAACTACAGCCGCGACAGCTGCGATAAGACCGATAACCGTCCAGAGATTAAGTGAATCTTTCTTAGATGACATAATTTTAACACCCCTGTAAATCAAAATTAAATAGATATTCATATATTTAGCCAACCGCAGGCAAATTATGCTGTAACAGCCAAAATATGATGATATGGAATTATCAATTAAATCAAGTAAATTAATGATTCCATATTAATAATACCTGTAAAATTCAGCTTTGTCAATGCGTAAATGCTACAATTTACACAACATTCATCACTTTTTTATTAAAAGAAAATAAAAGGCGATATGCTTTATTGAAATAATAAAGCATATCGCCCTCACGGATGATTAATGAGCAAACATCCGAATTTTATCAGCATCACAAAAATCCGTTCGTTATGTAATGCAGGCTCAATTATGCGTTGTTGAGCTTGCGAACGAGCTTGGACTTTCTTCTTGCGGCGGTATTCTTATGGAGAATTCCCTTAGCGCAAGCTTGATCGATTCTCTTAATAGCGAGACGAACCTGTTCTGCGCTGTCACCGCCTTCAGCGATAGCAGTCTCAGCCTTTTTAATTGTAGACTTGAGGTTTGATTTGATAGCCTTGTTGCGAGCATTTTTAGTAGCTGTAACAAGAACTCTCTTCTTAGCAGACTTAATATTAGGCACAATACACACCTCCTTAGATTAGTTCAGTCGCATAAATAAATTCTATCACGAATTAAATTAAATTGCAATATATTTTTTATTTTTTTTCAAAATTTTCCGCGAATTTTTTTACACAGCCTTGCAATACTTACCGCAAATCCAACCGCTCTTGGAGGAGCTGACTTTGATTTTATACCACACAACGCCGCTAACGGTTTTCTTTTCTGTGTATTTATAGACTGAATTTTTCTTAACTTGAGTTACTATTTTGCTGCTTGTGCTCGCGCTTGAGCGAACATTTACCACATCACCGGTGATTTTAACTTTTTTGGAGGCTGCTGCAGTGGTTGTAGTAGTTACCGGTGAGCCGAGCTTCTGAGTGACCTTGGCATAATCGCCGCAAATCCAGCCGCTGGTTTTGCTGTTTACCTTGATGTAATACCACTTCTGACCGTTTACGGTTTTTTCTTTGGTGTAGGTGTAAGAATAATTTTTCTTTACGCTGGCCACCTTACTGTAATTAGTGCCCGCGCCGGAGCGAACATTCACTACATCGCCGGTAATTGTCAGCTTACCTGTAGTGTATACATTAACAGCGGTTGTGGTTTTAGCAGTTGTGGTAGTGGTAGCTTTAGTAGTTGTAGTGGTAGTAGTTTTAACAGTTGTAGTAGTTGTTGTTGGATTAGCTGAAGAGCCTGAGCCGGAGGAGTTAACATATCCGCCGTTTGCGGGGCAGTGATAGATACCGTCATACTGGTTTTCAGTAAATGAGATATAGGATTTTTTCATCACTCTGTCCCAGTCAATGCCGCAGCAGTAATCCCAGTTGCAGTCGGCCACAGTGAAATAATCGGAATAAACGCCTGTTACCATCACCGTATGGCGCGAGCGATAGCGGATGAGATCGCCGACCTTTACTTTGCTGAGGTCATAATGACGTTCCCAGTTAGCCGCATGAATGCCGAAAAGGTCATAGCCGAGCTTGAGCGCAAAGCCGTGGCACTGGCATGTGCCGTCGAAATAATTTTCACGCTTGTCAGAATGTCTGTCCACGCAGGGATTTTCCGTGTAGCCGTCTGCGTTGTTCACGTCGGAGCTTTCACGGTTCCAATACTTTCCGTCGGGGAATTTGAGGCGAAGCATGTCCAAACGCGCTGAGATGTCAACCTTGTTGGAAGGGCTGTAAGCGTAGCTGAGATCAATCCAGCCTTTCTGATTGTTTACGTTCACCTGACCCCAGCCGTTTTTGACAGAGCTTACTGTTACAGACTTTCCCTTTGAAAGCGAGGTTATTTTTGTATAAGATGCAGATGGTCCTGAGCGGACGTTGAGCGAATTGGAGAGGACATAATATTTACCCGGCTGATAGGAAATATCCGTGAGGGCGTCGGCATTGCTCAGTGCGAATGCTGCGGTGAAATTGCTCATAGGCAGCATTGTGAATATCATAGTCAGTATCAAAGTGATTGATATAATTCGCTTTTTCATGAATATCCTCCTGTATTTTTGTCGAAAAATATATTGCATAAAAAATTATAGTTTTATTTAAACACTTATAGAAAAATTTTTCAATAGGCAATGTTACCAATATTACATTATGTTACAAAAAAGTTACAATTACGCAATCATAATTACTAAAAAATAACAGAGCTGTATATTAACTGATTTACAGCGGAAAATATAAACACACTATAAATTACTACACGGAGGAATTTTGAAATGAATTATCGTACCGACCTTACGATAGAATTAACCGAAGCGGCGGGGGAAACCGACGGAGTGTATACCGATTATTCCGAAAAAAACGGCGTGAAAATAGCTCATACGGTTATAGCTTCATACCATGCCGCCGAAAGCATCGGAAAACCGCAGGGAGAATATTACACACTGGAAATGCTGCCTTTTTCCGACAATGCGTTTGAACCCGAAGAGTGCTTTGAAGCTGCCTCTGACATTCTGGCGGGAATGCTGCCCAAGCACGGCGGAATTTTGGCAGTCGGTTTAGGCAACGAGGGAATAACGCCTGATTCTCTGGGACCAAAGGCGGCAGGCAGAATATTGGCTACCAGGCATATTTCGCACGAGCTTGCCGAAAAATGCGGACTTGCCCCGCTGCGTCAGACTTCCGTGATTGCTCCCGGCGTTTTGGGGCAGACAGGAATTGAAGCGGCCGAAGTTATCCGCAGTCTGGTGAAATCAATTCGTCCGTCGGCGGTTATCGTGATTGACGCCATGGCGTCTCGCAGCCTTTCCCGCTTGGGATGCACGCTCCAGATAAGTGACAGCGGTATTTCTCCCGGCTCGGGCGTGGGCAATAACCGCCCGCGTATAGACAGCGATTATCTGGGGACGAGGGTTATTTCCATGGGAGTGCCTACTGTAGTCGATATGCAGACGCTGGCGGCGGATTTGTGCGGTGAGCGAAGGGCGCGCCGGGTTGACAGCGGCATGATAGTTTCTCCAAGGGAAATTGATCTGCTAACCGACCGCGCGGCTAATTTTATAGGGATGGCGGTGAATGCGGCGCTTCAGCCTCACATTCACCCTAAAGAACTGATGCAGCTTTTTTAATGACCGAAATTTATGTATACCGCAATACACAAAATCGCCATATCGGCGAATGTACTTGCATATTGCGGTAGGCCTTGTAAATCCTGCCGTGCGGCTGGTATTGGCAGGATTTACTGATTTTTATGCCACTCTTTTTTTACTTGCAGAGTAGTATTAATGATTGTCAGTTTGCCTTGCGAATGTTTGTTTCATCTGTGTCCAGCCCGAAGCTGATGGAAATAGCTTGGTCCACCTTGTCCATTGTGCTGTCCTCCAGACGTCCCATACATTCCTTTAGTCTGCGCTTGTCGAGGGTGCGTATTTGTTCCAGCAGAACCACTGAATCCTTATGCAGACCGCATTCGACCGATTGCACATAGATGTGTGTGGGCAGGTGAGATTTGTCCGTCTGACTGGTTATTGCTGCGGCGATGACTGTGGGGCTGAATTTGTTGCCCACATCATTCTGCACAATAAGTACGGGGCGGACACCACCCTGCTCGGATCCCACAACGGGGCTAAGGTCTGCGTAATATATATCTCCTCTTCTGATATTCATAAATCAATCGTCCATCCTTTCCGTTCGGAGCAGAGAATATCCGAACATCATCCTGCGGAAAATTTTCCGTCGTATTTAAATTATTGCCGCATTGTTATTTTTGCCATAATTGCCGCATATAATCATAGTCTTGCATAAAAACGCATCAATTTTTTACGGAAGATAATTTCATCTCTGAACATTCCGTATACATCCCGTATAATAATATATTATGCGGTGGGTGTGGAATATGAGCAAATCCTGTCGATATTATGTAAAAAATTTAAGCTTAAAATAAGAAATCCCCGGCATACCGTTCACTTTCAAAAAAGGTATGCCGGGGGTTTAATTTTAGAGTTTGTGTTTAAATATTATAAATGAGCAAAAGTGGCAAAATGCACAAGTAAATCATAATTTATCATAGAGTATGCAACGCCGGGAATCCAAAGGGAGACCGCCATTCCTTGAATGGCGGCGGTCCTCTTGGCGGGGTCGAAGGGAACACCGCTATTCCTTGAATAGCGGTTAAGTCCGTCGTGGGGTAGTAGG
>JAQXFQ010000074.1 GCA_029005175.1 Bacillota bacterium | reverse complement strand
AAATCTTCGATTTTCTCGTTAGTTTTCCGCGAGCTTCGCATTGTTTCCTATTGCTGGTTTTTCTTGCACTTTGGTTTTGTGGTGGCTTTGCCCCCACGCCCCCACAATGGGCGCTGCCCCTTGACCCCGCCAAGAGGACCCTTACCGCCATTCAAGGAATGGCGGTATCCCCTTGGATTCCCGGCGTTGCGTACTCTATGTTAAATTATGATTTACAGGCTTACACACCTGCGCTTTAACTTGAGATAACACCCGGTGCAGTGTAATCGTTACAATTTTGTAACACCTTTTTACGATACTTATATTATAATTTAATTGTAATTATGTATAAGTTTGAATATTTGTGCGGTCGTTGTGGTTTGTTTTTTGTCAATTCGACCGCGCGGCTTTGTTTTAAGGAGTGAACTTTTAAGCTTGATAGAATTCCGTAATGTTTACAAAACCTATGATAACGGAACCAAGGCTCTGCGCGACCTCAACCTCAGAATAAACGAGGGCGAATTTGTATTTATAGTCGGCTCGTCCGGCGCGGGTAAATCTACGCTGCTCAAAATTCTGATGCGCGAGGAAACTCCCAACAGCGGTGAGGTCATAGTCAACGGCACCCGCCTTTCCACACTGAAGCACAGAGATATTCCGTATTACAGACGGTCTCTCGGCATGGTTTTTCAGGATTTCCGTCTGATTCCCAACATGAGCGTTTTTGACAACGTAGCATTTGCCATGCGCGTCACGGGCGCAAGCACTAAGGCTATCCGCAAAAAGGTGCCCTATGTGCTGGCGCATGTGGGTCTGAGCGAAAAGGCAAGATGCATGCCGAACGAGCTTTCGGGCGGTGAACAGCAGCGCGTCGGTCTGGCGCGTGCGCTTATCAACAACCCCGCGCTTATCATCGCCGACGAGCCTACCGGCAACGTTGACCCCCGAATGAGCTTTGAAATCGTGGACATGCTCAATCAGATCAACCGCAACAACGGCACTACTATTCTTATGGTAACTCACGAACATGCTCTGGTCAGAAAGTTCCGCCGCCGTATCATCGAGATACAGAACGGCGAGCTGGTGGCAGACAGCGGACCGGAGGTGGATTACTATGTTTAATAACTTCAAATATCTGGTGCGTGAGGGTCTGCGCAACACATGGGTAAACCGCCTGATGAGCCTTGCTTCGGTGGGCGTGCTGGTGTGCTGCCTGGTGCTTATGGGTACTGCGGCGCTGGTTTCGGTCAACCTCTCTCACATAATGACATGGCTTGAGGAGCAAAACGTCGTTATGGTTTACCTGAATACCACGGTCAGCGGCAGCAATGCCAAGATAACTGAGGAGCAGGCTCGGCAGAAGATACTCAGCGTCGAAAATGTCGATAAAAATAACATCGAATTTATCTCCAAGGAGGAAGGCTTCGACAGCCTTATGTCAAGATTTGACGAAAAGCTCAAGATCATTGACTCTCTGGGAGATACCTCGGATATACTCCCTGACGCATTTCGCGTGAGCTTTGAGGATCCGACGAGGTATGAAACAACGGTTCAACAGCTCAAAAACCTTGATATTGTCTACACCGTGCGCGACAACCGCGAGTATGCCAAAAAACTGATGGGCATAAAAAACGCGGTAACTGTAATAGGCGTTGGAATTGTCGGCTTGATGCTGGTCATATCACTATTTATTATAACCAATACCATCAAGCTTACCATGTATGTGCGAAAGCTTGAAATTTCAATCATGAAATCGGTCGGCGCGACTGACTGGTTTATACGCATGCCGTTCCTTGTGGAGGGCATAACGATAGGTCTTGTTTCCGGAATAATTGCCTTTATACTTGTAGCCTACATATATTCCGCGGCTACATCGGCTATTTCGTCGGTATTGTCATCGGGCGCACTGCCGCTCATGTCTATGGTGGGCTGGCTGCTGCTGGCATTCCTGGGCAGCGGCATACTCTCGGGCGCAATAGGAAGCCTTGTATCTATCAGAAAATATCTTAAAGATGACGGAGGTGTAAGCGGTGATTAATTCATCCGTAGTTGAAAAACATTTTAAGGTCTCCGCTGCAAAAGTAATAATCAGCCTGATTGCAGTGCTGTCTGTATTCGCTTTTGCATTGGAATTCATACCGTCGGGCAGCGAGGTAGGCTTTACGGCCTCGGCTGCCACAGCCAGCGAGCTGCGTCAGAAGCAGGCTCAGCTGCAAAGTCAGCAGAAAAATATCGCCAGCAAGCTTTCCGCTCTCAAAAAGAGCAAGGCAACCGCACAGGAGCAGCTTGATGTTGTAAACGAGCTGGTTGCCAACCTGGAAACACAGATAACCAACGTGAACAATCAGATAGCTTCCGCAAACGCTGAAATAAAGGATCTTGAGGCTGAAATCGCCCTCAAGGATCAGGAAATTGAAGCCAGCAAGGATAAATTCAAGGAGCGTCTCAAGGCAATCTACATTTCGGGCGACATGACAGGCGGCTTGGAGGTTCTGCTCTGCTCAAACGGTCTGCAGGAGTTCATTTCAAACACAGTTTATCTCGAGGCAATGGCTGATTATGACCAAAAACTGATAGACGACCTCACCAGCGATAAAGAGGGTTATCAGGACAAGATCACCGAGGTAGAGGCTAAAAAGAAGGAAATAGACGCTCAGAAGGCTGAGCTCGCCGAAAAGAAAACCGAGCTTGACGCACAGCAGAAGGAAGCCGAGGAGCTTATGAAGCAGATTCAGGCCGAGGAAGAAGCCTACAAGAAAAAGCAGGCGGAACTCGACCAGCAGATGGCTTCGGCAAGAGCCCAGCTTGACGCTATCATCAGCAAGAACAATCAGAATTCTCAGAACACTGAATATTACGGCGGTTCATTCAGCTGGCCGACTCCGGGCTACAAAAATATTACCTCAAAATTCGGTCCCCGCACATATACGCTTAACGGCAAAAAAGTCAGCAGCAACCATAAGGGCATAGACATCGGCGCTCCGAACGGCGCAAAGATCATTGCCTCCAACGGCGGCAAGGTTGTCACCAGCGCGTTCAACGCAAACGGCTACGGCAACTATGTTATCATAGACCACGGCGGCGGAAAGATGACGGTTTACGGTCATATGAGCAAGCGCGGTGTAAGCGTGGGTCAGGCTGTAACCAAGGGTCAGCAGATAGGCAAGGTGGGCTCCACAGGACGCTCCACGGGTCCTCACCTCCACTTTGAAATTCGCATTAACGGCAACGCCGTAAACCCCCTCAACTACTTATAATTAAATTTATTTCGCCTGTCGGAAGCATTAAGGCAATTCCGACAGGCGAAATTTTTTGTATTTTTCCGAATTTTTGTAATTTAGAGGTTTAATATTTTCATGGAATATGGTATTATTAAAGATAAAGATTAGTTTTTTATCTATCGCTTGGGAGGAGTATTTCGGATGAATAAAAAAATTTCTCTGGGCACGGCAATCTCGATAGCCGCCATCACGGCAGTGTTTGCAATGGTCATCACCTACACCGCCGCCATACGTATATTTGACAGCCGCATGAATTCAGTTACCGAGCGGCAGAATATGTATCAGATTCTGTCGGAAATAGACATCACTGTGCGGCAGAATTATTACGGCGAGATTTCGGAAAATTACCTGCAGCGCAACATTTCCCAGGGATATATCGAGGGGCTTGACGATAAATACAGCTTTTACCTTTCGGCCGACGAATATCAGCTTGCGGCGAATGAAAGCCTCGGCTATACCTTTGGACTGGGCATTGATATTTCCAAAGCTGCCGACGGCAATATACAGGTGAATGTAGTATATGAAGGCTCACCGGCGGCCAAAGCCGGCATAGTCAAGGGCGATGTTATCGTGAACGCAATGGGGAAGGACGTCCTTTCGGTAGGCTACGACAAAGCGGTGGAGCTTATCAGCAAAGCTTCGCCAAAGGTATCGGTAATGATAAACCGAAACGGAGAGAAAACCGCCTATGAGCTTACCAAATCAAAATTTGAAACCAAATCGGTCGCACGCCGCATGGTCAACGATAACGTGGGAATTATCACGATATACGAATTCAACGCAAAGACGCCCGCGCAGTTCAACGCCGCACTCACCTATCTCCGCAACAGCGGCGTCAAGGGAATTATAATTGACCTGCGCGACAACAGCGGCATTAATTACGAATACGCCTGCGACATTCTCGATACACTTCTGCCCGCCGGCGCTATCATGAGCGTTACTGACAAAAACGGCAAGGTCATACAAAAATACACCTCGGACGCAAAATACATAGACCTGCCTATGCAAGTGCTGATAAATGAAAAGACAGAGGGCGCGGCAGAGCTTTTTGCCGCTGTTATGATGAATTATCAAAAGGCTGAAACGGTCGGCACGACTACGGCAGGACACGCCACTGTGCAAAAGATATTTCAGCTTAGCAACGGCGGCGCGGTACAGCTCACAGTGGGCACATGGTCGGATTCGCTCGGTGAATTTCTCAATGACGGCGCGGTGGTTCCGCAATTCGAGGTAATTCTCACCGCCTATCAGCAGAGCAACCGATATTTGCTCGCCGACGAGGAAGACCCTCAACTCCAGACCGCGCTGGACAGAATATCGCTTCAAATTGAAGTGGAAAGCGAAGAAACTGACGAGGAAGACACTGAAAGCACCGCCTCGGTATAATTTGCGTGTTGATAAAGATGGGAGACGATAATTTTTGAGCCGAAGAATAATTTCGCTGTTTATGGCGGCGGTTATGGCAATTGTAATCATACTGCCCACGGGCTGTGGCGGCGACCGGGAGGAGAAATTTTCAAACTATCCCGTAAAGGTGGGCGATGTTAAATTCATCGGACCGCCGTCAAAGGTGGTGTGCCTTTCCAGCACACTGATAGGTTTGATCTACGCTATGGGGTTTGAAGCTCAGCTTTTCGGCCGCACGGCAAACTGTGATTACACCGAAGCCGAGGGAATACAATCCTTCGGTACGGCTGAGAAGCCGTCAGTCAACCTCATAGAGGGCAACGCTATTGATGTGGTGGTTGCCGACGACACCATTCCGCAGGACAGCGTGGATGACATTCAGGAAATAGGCGTGCCTGTCGTGATTATACCGCGCGCCACGGGCAGAGCCTCTCTTGTGGATATGTACTGTGCGCTGGGCACGGTATTTCAAGGAGGCAATACCGGTTACAACGCAGGGCGCAGAGTGGCCAACCAAGTGCTGACACAGCTTGACGATATTGAGCGCATGGTGGAAAATGAGGAAACCTGGAACACATGCATTATCATTTCCAGCGACATTAAGACCTTTGCTACGGGCGACACACTGATTTCCGCTGTACTGGAGTCGGTCGGCGGCTTCAATGTGGCTAAAGATTCAAGCAATGGCGAATATACGCTGCAGGATATGATGCGAAGCGACCCTGAGGTGATAATTTGCCCCGCCGGCGTAGAAAACCAGCTCCGTGCCAAGAGCAGCCTGGTGGGTATTCCCGCGCTGGATAATTTCCGGGTATACGCGCTGGATATAAGCGTATTTGACGACCAGTATAAGGGGGTAATCAAGGGCGCGTGGCGCATGGCAAAGATACTTCACCCTGAGGTTATCACGGATGATGTGATACCTGAGGGAATGATTGATAAAGATTATGACGACGATGTTTATGAGGACTGATGTTTTTTGAAAGTCAGTTGTCAAATTAAAAGCAACACCGTCAAAGAAAACGCAACCTATATTTTTCTCCACCGTGCATTTACTTTGAAATTTGAGTTATTCTGCTCATTTAAAATTATAAAAATATTTTGTCTTGACCTGTGGGAAAATATGTGATATAATCGTAAAAGCCGAGCGTAAATTCTCGGCTTCGGGCGAATGCCCCGTCCGCTTTTTTAATTAATGTAATGCGGTTTGAGGGGATGCACCGTTACCCGGGGCTGGGTGCTGCGGTAAAATTTATTACAGAGGTGTTTTTATTATGCTGAAAGCAGAAAAAGAAGCAATCATCAAAGAGTACGCAATTCACGAGGGCGACACAGGTTCTCCCGAGGTTCAGATCGCTATTCTCACCAAGAGAATCAACGACCTCACCGAGCATCTGAAGACCAACAAGAACGACCATCACTCCAGACGCGGTCTTCTCAAGATGGTCGGTCAGAGAAAGGGTCTGCTCAACTACCTCATCAAGACAGACATCGAGCGTTATCGTTCAATCATCGCTCGTCTTGGCATCCGCAAGTAATTGCAAAAGTAAAATTTCGCCGGCAACGCAGACGTTCCGGTCTCATGTGCAGGCGCAGGGAATCAGCAGAATCCTCTGCGCCTGACGTGTATAAAAAAAGCCATGCAGGCGTAACGCTGTAAAATTTTGTGCTTTGCCACTCGGATAATTTCTGCGTTACGGTATATCTTAATAGTTGGAGCATGTCCGCATTTCCCGCTGAATTGATTTGCTTGACGCGGCGGGCATAGCAGTAAAACGGAAGCCCGAATGCGCCGATTGCACAGCGCGGCGCGAATAAAATTCGAGAGTCGGTTTTGTTGCTAAGCCCAAGCTTGTCAACTAAAATTGCTTCAGAGGATTTGCTGACATACCGATATATTTTTATTAAAAAATTCGGAGGTAAAAATTATGTCTGAAATTCTCGAGTATGCAGGCGAGAAAATGACCTTTGACAACTACAAGGTCTATGAAACAGAGCTTGCAGGTCGTCCGCTTGTTGTTGAAACAGGCAAAATGACCCAGCTTGCCAACGGCGCATGCCTTGTTCATTACGGCGAAACATGCGTTCATGTGGCTGCTACAGCATCCGCAAAGCCGCGCGAGGGCGTGGATTTCTTCCCGCTTTCGGTGGATTTTGAAGAAAAACTCTACTCCGTGGGCAAGATCCCCGGCTCATTCATCAAGCGCGAGGGACGTCCCAGCGACAAGGCAATTCTCGCCTCCCGCGTTATCGACCGTCCGATCCGCCCGCTTTTCCCCAAGGATATGCGCAACGATGTATCTATCGTCGCCACAGTAATGAGCGTTGACCCCGACTGCTCACCCGAAATCACGGCAATGATAGGCACCTCGATTGCCCTCTCTATTTCTGATATTCCGTGGAACGGTCCTATCAGCGCAGTTTCCGTAGGCATGATTGACGGCGAATATGTAATCAACCCCACCGCCGCTCAGCGCGAAAAGAGCAGAATGGCCGTCACCGTTGCTTCCACCGAGAAAAAAATCCCGATGATTGAGGCCGGCGCGGACATCGTTACAGATGAAGAAATGTACAACGGCATCATGGCGGGTCACGAAGCCAACCAGGCTGTTATTGAATTTATCAAGGGCATTCAGGCTGAGATTGGCAAGGAGAAGTTCTCCTATCCCTCCAACGAGCCTGACGCAGACATGCTTGCCGCTATCAAGGAATTTGCCATTGAGGACATTAAAGTCGCTCTTGATACAGACGACAAGAGAATTCGCGACGAGCGTCTTAAGCCTATCTATGAGAAGGTTCATGAGAAGTTCGACGAAATATATCCCGACCAGGCTGCTAAAATCGACGACTGCCTTTACAAAACGCAGAAGTTCGTCGTTCGCCGCTGGCTGCTCGATGAGCAGAAGCGTGTGGACGGACGCGGCATGAATCAGATTCGCCCGCTCGCAAGCGAAGTAGGCGTACTGCCCCGTGTACACGGCTCAGGTCTTTTCACCAGAGGTCAGACACAGGTGCTCTCTATCACAACACTCGGTCCGATAAGCGACAGCCAGACTCTCGACGGCATCGACAATGAGGAATCCAAGCGTTATATGCACCACTACAACTTCCCCTCCTACTCCGTGGGCGAGACTAAGCCCAGCAGAGGTCCCGGACGCCGCGAAATCGGTCACGGCGCACTTGCCGAGAGAGCGCTGCTCCCCGTAATTCCGTCCGAGCTGGAGTTCCCCTATGCAATCCGCGTGGTTTCCGAGGTGCTTTCCTCCAACGGTTCCACATCACAAGGCTCTATATGCGGCTCTACCCTCTCCCTCATGGACGCAGGTGTGCCGATTAAGGCTCCCGTTGCGGGTATTTCATGCGGTCTTATCACCGAGGGCGACCGCTGGATGACAATGGTTGACATTCAGGGTCTTGAGGATTTCTTCGGCGATATGGACTTCAAGGTAGGCGGTACTCACGAGGGTATCACAGCCATTCAGATGGACCTCAAGATTGACGGTCTGACGCCTGAGATGGTCTGGGACGCACTTGTAAAGACACACAAGGCAAGAATTTTCATCCTCGATGAAATCATGCTCAAGGCTATTCCCGAGCCGAGAAAAGAGCTCAGCAAGTACGCACCCAAGATGCTCTCGCTCACCATTCCCGTGGATAAGATCCGCGAGGTTATCGGCAGCGGCGGCAAGGTGATTCAGAAGATCTGCGCCGAGTGCAGCGTAAAAATCGACATTGACGACGACGGCAAGGTATTTATCTGCGGCGTTGACGCCGAAAACTGCAAGCGCGCATATCAGATTGTCGAAACTATTGCCAACGATCCCGAGCCGGGCGCAATTTTCAAGGGCGTCGTCACCAGAATCATGGACTTCGGCGCATTTGTCGAAATCGTTCCGGGTAAGGAAGGCTTGGTTCACATCAGCCAGCTCGATGTAAAGCGCACCGAGAAGGTTACAGACGTTGTAAACGTCGGCGATGTAATTATAGTCAAGGTACAGGGCATTGATGAGAAGGGAAGACTTAACCTTTCCCGCCGTGAGGCACTTATAGAGGTGGAAGGTCTGACTCCAGAAAATACTGTCAGCGATCGCCGTCCCCCCCGCCGCGAAAACCGCGACGGCGGCTATCGTCCCAGAAGACACAGAGATGAATAATTGAAACAGAGTCGCTGTCTGCGCTTAATCCGGCAGACAGCGGCTTTTTGTTGCTGTAAATGATAATTTAGCATAGAGCCAAAGTCGAGCATGTACAATGGGAATCCAAGGGGGCAGGCCCTCTTGGCAGGTCCAGGGCAGCGCCTTGGTAGGGGTGTGGGGGCAACGCCACCACAAAGCTAAAGCCTAAAACGCAGCTAAAATAGAAAAAAGCACCCATGCGAAGCCCCTAAAAAAATTAACAAGAAAATCTTTGATTTTCAAGTGGACGTCACGCAGATAAATTATGATTTATATTTAAGGAAACACTTTAAAAAAATACGCTCATATGATAAAATGGAAAATGCTCGAAATAATTGATAAAATTTTCAAGGGAAGTGTTCCATTATGTCCAAAATAGGCAGAAACGACCCCTGCTGGTGCGGCAGCGGCGTAAAATATAAGAAGTGTCACCTCGATTTTGACCGACGTATTCGGGAATATGGCAGCATGGGAGCAGAGGTGCCCTCACATGCTCTGCTCAAAACGCCTGAACAGATTCAGGGCATACGCGAAAGCGCAAAGATAAATATTGCGGTGCTGGACTATGTGGCGGAGAATATCCGTGAAGGGGTCACTACGGAGGAAATAGACCGCTGGGTGTATGAGCAGACTGTCAGGCGCAATGCTGTTCCCGCCCCGCTTAATTATGAAGGATTCCCCAAAAGCGTCTGCACCTCGATAAATGAGGTTGTGTGCCACGGTATTCCGTCCGATAAGGTGGTGCTGAAGAGCGGCGATATAGTAAATGTCGATGTCTCCACGATTTACAACGGCTATTTCTCGGATTCCTCGAGAATGTTCTGCATAGGCGAGGTTTCCGAGGAAAAAAAGCGTCTGGTGGAGGTGGCGAGAGAATGCGTCTACAAGGGGCTGGAGCAGGTCAAGCCGTGGGGCTTCCTCGGAGATATGGGTCAGGCTGTGCACGAGCACGCCCTGAAAAACGGCTACAGCGTGGTTCAGGACATAGGCGGTCACGGCATAGGACTTGAATTTCACGAGGAACCGTGGGTGAGCTATGTATCTGAGCGGGGAACTGAAATGCTCATGGTGCCGGGAATGGTATTCACAATAGAGCCGATGGTGAATATGGGTACAGACGAGATATATCAGGATGAGGATGACGGCTGGACGATATACACTGTCGATGGCAAGCCGTCCGCCCAATGGGAGATACAGGTGCTGGTTACTGAAACCGGTTACGAAATACTGTCTTACTGATTTTTTTACAGACGTCACAAAATAAATATATTGTCTTTGCCGCTTGTGGTTTAACACACAGGCGGCAATTTTTTATTAATGATACGCTGAATATGCTGTAAACTTTTTCGGATGAGAGTGAATAAATTATAGAAAACTTACAAAATACTAAAAATCTATCGAAATAGTAGAATTTATGCTTGACAAATTAAGGAAAAGCGTTTATAATCAAAAGCACATTAAACATATGGAAATGGTAGGAAATAAATTTAAAAAGAGATTTTCCTTACGCCGCATGTGTTTCTTGATTAATATAATGCTTTTTTGAGGAGGTTGAAGCTAATGCGTGAAAACAGGCTTTTGTGTAAAATGAGGTGTAGGGGAGAAATGTGTATCGGCGGTTGCCGCATTGTATCAGGCGCGCACATGCATAAATTCAATACTCCGCAAAGCAGTGCGGTTATGCGGCAGTCGTTAGCAATCGCGTAAACGTAAAATTAAGATAATTTATAAAAATGTGAAAGAGGTAATTAACCGTGAAAAAGAAATTGATTAGTATATTGTTAGCCGCTGCCCTTACATTAACAGCATTTACAGGCTGCGGCGGAAATAATGACTCAGGCAGCGACAAAAGCAAAAAGGTTACAATAACCAATGTATCCTATGACCCGACCAGAGAGCTTTACGAGGCTTACAACAAGATTTTTGCAGAGCACTGGAAAGAAAAGACCGGTCAGGAGGTTGAAATTACACAATCTCACGGCGGCTCGGGCAAGCAGGCTCTGGAAGTGGCAAACGGCTTGGAGGCCGATGTGGTCACGCTCGCTTTGGAGGGCGATGTCAATGCGGTTCGAGATGCGGGTCTGATTGAAGACGGCTGGGTGGATGAATTCCCGCTGGACAGCTCGCCTTACACCTCTACTATAGTTTTCCTCGTGAGAAAGGGCAATCCTAAGAATATCCAAGACTGGGGAGATTTGGTTAAGGAGGGCGTTGGCGTTATCACACCGAACCCCAAGACCTCCGGCGGCGCCAGATGGAATTACCTTGCGGCATGGGCATATGCCGATCAGCTTTACAACGGCGATGAAGCACAGGTAAAGGACTTCATCAAGAAGCTGTATAAGAATGTTCTCGTGCTTGACTCCGGCGCAAGAGGCGCGACAACCACATTTGTTGAAAACAAGCAGGGCGATGTGCTGCTCGCATGGGAAAATGAAGCGTATCTGTCAAAGCAGGATTATCCCGATGACTATGAGATAATCACGCCGAGCATAAGCATACTTGCGCAGCCGTCGGTTGCTATTGTCGATGAGGTCGTTGACGAGAGAGGCACAAGAGAGGTTGCAACAGAATATCTCAACTATCTCTATTCTGACGAAGCTCAGAGAATTGCAGGCGATAACTTCTACCGTCCGTCAAATGCAGATATTCTCAAGGAATACGCAGATGTGTTTGACCTCAATATCAATCTCGTAACTATTAATGACTTCGGCGGCTGGGCAAAGGCACAGAGCACGCATTTTGCCGATGGCGGAGTGTTTGACCAGATTTATGAAGAATAAGAACTAAGGTGTTGCAATGAAAAAAGTGAGCAAGAGAGTGATCCCGGGTTTTGGATTATCTATGGGCGTAACTCTTTCAATATTGAGTGTAATTGTTTTGATTCCGCTTGCATCTCTGGTGGTTTTTACCGCACAAATGGATTTTGATGAAATAATCCGGACAATAACCCGTGATCGCGTTCTTGCGAGCTTTGAAGTGAGCTTTTTGACAGCATTTATAGCCTCGGCGATAAATGCTGTCATGGGCGTTATTCTTGCATGGGTTCTGGTGAGGTATGATTTCCCGCTTAAGCGTCTGTTGGACGGAATGATTGAGCTTCCCTTTGCACTGCCGACGGCAGTGGCAGGTATAGCCCTCACCTCGCTGACCTCGGATCAAGGCTTGATAGGCAGCTTTTTTGCAAAATACGGCATCAAGATTGCCTACACACGCATAGGCATAACTGTCGCGCTGGTTTTCGTGGGAATCCCTTTTGTAGTGAGGGCGGTGCAGCCTGTGCTGGAAAAGCTTGACCCGACCTACGAAGAAGCGGCAGGAGTTATGGGCGCGAGCAGAATAAAAATATTTTGGAAAGTGATCTTTCCCGAAATTAAACCCGCGCTGTTCACAGGCTTCGGGCTTGCTTTCGGCAGATGTCTGGGCGAATACGGCAGCGTTGTGTTTATCGCGGGAAATCAGCCATTTGAAACCGAAATTACACCGCTTATCATCATGTCGGAGCTGCAGGAGTATGATTATGCCAGCGCAACGGCTATCGCGCTGGTAATGCTGGTGGCTTCGTTTGCCGTTTTGTTTGTTGTCAATATGATTCAGGCGAGAAGCACGAGAATCTTAAAGGGAGGCTGAGCGTATGCATGAAAATACAATAGGCACAAAAGCGGTAAAATGGCTTTTGATTGGCATAAGCGCAGTATTTGTCTTTGTCATGCTGGTGCTTCCCCTGGGCATTGTCGTGGTAGAATCACTGCGTGACGGCTGGGATACATATTGGGCGGCAGTTTCGGACGAATACACCCTGAGCGCGGTATTTCTGACCGTTGAGGCCACATTGTTCGCTGTAATCATCAATACTATATTCGGCGTATTTGCCGCGTGGGCGATTACTAAATTCCACTTCAGGGGCAAGAAGCTGCTTACCACATTAATAGACATACCTGTCACGGTCTCGCCGATTATCGCAGGTCTGATCTTCGTGCTGACCTTCGGCAGGCAGAGCGCGCTGTATCCATATCTGAAAGAGCTGGACATTAAAGTGGTGTTTGCCGTGCCGGGAATAGTTCTCGCGACGATTTTTGTAACCTTCCCGTTTATTTCCAGAGAGCTGATTCCGGTTCTGGAGGCTCAGGGTACGGACGAAGAGGAAGCGGCCGCGTTGATGGGCGCAAAGGGCTGGACGATATTCAGCAAAATCACCTTCCCTCACATAAAGTGGGCATTTCTTTACGGCGTGGTGCTTTGCTCGGCGCGTGCGATGGGCGAATTCGGCGCGGTATCCGTGTTGTCGGGTCATTTGCGCGGCAAGACAAACACACTTCCGCTGCATGTGGAGATTTTATTCAATGAATTCAAATATGTTCCGGCTTTTGCGGTGTCCTCTATTCTGGTTATGATGGCTGTTATCATACTGATTATCCGCAGCGTGGTGGAATATAAAGGAAAGAGGAATGAGTAAATGTACGTTGAACTGAAAAATATCAATAAAAAATTCGGCGATTACAAGGCCTCTGACGATGTTAGCTTCGGCATAGAAAAGGGCAGGCTTATAGGCTTGCTGGGTCCGAGCGGAAGCGGCAAAACTACCATTTTGCGCATGATAGCCGGCTTGGAGTCGCCCGACAGCGGCGAAGTTATCATAGACGGCCAAGTGGTTAACAACATACCTGCGAGCAAAAGAGGCATCGGCTTTGTTTTCCAGAATTACGCTTTGTTTCGGTATATGACCGTTTATGATAATATAGCGTTTGGTCTTAAAATTCAAAAGGCGGATAAAAAGCAAATTGACGAGAGAGTAAAAGAGCTGGTTTCTCTGATAGGTCTGGAGGGGCTGGAAAAAAGATACCCAAGCCAGCTTTCGGGAGGACAGCGGCAGCGAGTTGCCTTTGCCCGTGCATTGGCGACCAATCCTCACCTGCTTCTGCTCGACGAGCCTTTTGCCGCCATTGACGCAAAGGTGCGCAAGGAGCTTCGCAGCTGGCTCAAGGAAATGATTCAGAAGCTGGGCGTTACCAGCATATTTGTCACCCATGACCAGGATGAAGCTGTCGAGGTGGCGGATGAAATCATCATAACCAATCAGGGCAGGGTCGAACAGGTGGGTACTCCGCTGGAAATTTATCAGTCTCCCCGGACTGCCTTTACCGCGTCATTTTTCGGTCAGACCTCCTTGGTAAAGGATTATCTGAAATTTCACACCTTTGAAAAGGTTGAGGGAGCGGAAAAGGCTATAATCCGCCCTGAGTTTGTGAAAGTCACCAAGAAGAACGAATTTCAGAAATATAAAAGCTCCGCGTCTGAGGGCATTGTCGAGCGTGTGGCATTCAGAGGCGATAACATCGAGCTGAGCATACGCGCGCACGACACTGTGTTTATTGCCAGGAGAAATCTCGACGAGGCGCCTGTTTCAGTCGGTGAAAAGGTGGATGTATTTTTGTCCAGGCTTTTTGTAACGGTAGGAAATGATGTGCATTTGCTTACCAACAAGTCGTTGCAGGAGGAATCCATTGTAATTTAATAAAAAAGAGACTTCAATTATCAAACTATTGAAGTCTCTTTTTGATTTAATTTGCGCTCCGATTGAAAGAGGATTTGTCCGGTATTGATCGGAGCGCAGTAGTGTTTGTACGTGTGCTTATTGGGGCTTTTTAGCGTTTTCTCCGCTTCTGCTTAGTATTTTTTCTATGCTGTTTTTTACCGCGTAGTAGTCAGACTCTAACTGACGCAGATACTCCCGACCGGATTCTTCCAGATGGTAATAAACTCTGGTCAATCTTTTGCCTACCTGCTCTCTGTGGTCGCTTATATACCCGTTTTCTATAAGCTTGTACAGAGCCGGGTATAAAGAGCCCTCAGGAATGAAGAATTCACCGTCACTTCGCTCTATCATTGTCTGCGAAATCTGATAACCGTACATATCGCCCTCTTGTAAAAAAGTTAATATTAATAGTGCCGTCGCACCCTTTTTAAAATTGTTTTTAGAACTGTCGACAGACATTTAGCGATTCACCTACCTTCAATAGTTTGTTATTATACAATTTTACGATGTTCAACTGCAATATTATTATATACCAAATAGAAGAAAAAGTAAATATATATTATTACTTATTATTACTAAATAGGCAGAAAAAACAAATAAAAACAGAATTATATTGTAATATTGCGCGTATTTTTTGTCAAGCCCTTTGGATTTATATTTTAAATTTACATTTATTCAGAGTATTCAGCGTATCATTAAAAAATATTTAAAAAATGTATTGACAAAAGGTAAAGCAAGTGTTATAATCCTACGTAACAGATAGGAATTATAGAACTGAGCCGATACGAACAAAAACCGGCTGAATTTTAATAATTCCGTTGTCTTTCGCGGCAGTCATACATCGTCAGATGTTTTTGATTTGCTGTGTCAGTTAAGGAGGCGTTTTTTATGAAATTTCTTATCAGCCGTAAACGAATGCGTCCCGGGACGCATCGATGTTGGTTCTGAAAATGTAAAATAAGCTATAAAAAATAAAAAGCAACTTGATTTAACAAATAATTCAATAAATAATAACGAGGAGATAATAATTATGAAACACAATAAACTTATTTCAGCCATTCTTTCGTTCGCACTTGTCGTTGCTGCGGCAGTATCCTTCAGCGGCTGCTCCAATTCGTCCTCTGCGGATAACACATCATCTCAGGGACAGCAGAAGATTCAGATAGCTGTTCCCAACGACACCACCAATGAAGCGCGTGCGCTGCTCCTGCTGGAAGCAAACGGTCTTATCAAGCTCAAAGAGGGCGCAGGCATTACAGCCACTAAGAATGATATTGTTGAAAACCTCCACAACATTGAGATAGTTGAAGCAGAAGCGGCACAGCTCCCCAATGTTCTCAAGGATGTTGATTACGCAGTTATCAATTCAAATTACGCAATCAACGCCGGTCTTAATCCCGTAAAGGATTCGCTCCTCATAGAAGGCTCCGCATCGGCTTACGGCAATATCCTGGCAGTCAAGGAAGGCAATGAATCCAGCGACAAAATCAAGGCTCTTGTCGCCGCACTCAGCAGCAAAAAGGTTGCGGATTTCATCTCTGAAAAGTATAACGGTTCAGTTGTAAGCGTTGTTGAAAATCCCGGTGACGGCTTTGATTCCACTGTTGATTACGAGGCGCTCAAGGGTCAGAAAATCTCGGTAGCAGCTTCGCCCACACCTCATGCTGAAATCCTCGCAGTAGCCAAGGATATTCTCGCCGAAAAGAACATCAAGCTCGACATTCAGGAATACAACGATTATGTTGTTCCCAATAATGTTGTTGAGGACGGCACGGTAGACGCCAACTATTTCCAGCACGTACCTTATCTTGATGACTTCAATCAGCAGAATAACACTCACATTGTTTCCGCAGCAGTTATTCATGTTGAGCCTCTCGGTCTTTACGGCGGTAAGCAGTCAAGCCTTGACACAGTTAAAAATAACTGATTAATCGTGCATAAACTCTCCAAAGTGCTGTAATATTGCATATTATTTAGCCGCTGAAGCACTGATTCTATTTGACATTCAGTGTTTCAGCGGTTTTGTTTTTAAGGAATTTATAATCATTCTGCAAAGGAGTTAAAGCCCATGATTGAAATTAAGCATTTGTACAGAACCTTTGAGGGCGGCGGCAGAAAGGTAGAGGCTCTGAAGGATATTAATCTGACCATAAACGACGGAGATATTTACGGCGTTATCGGCATGAGCGGCGCGGGCAAGAGCACTTTGGTTCGCTGCATCAACATGCTGGAATGCCCGAATTCCGGTCAGGTGATTGTAAACGGAAGAGAAATGAATAAAATGTCATCCTCTGAGCTGCGCAGCGCAAGACGCGAAATAACAATGATTTTTCAGGGCTTTAACCTTCTTATGCAAAGAAACTGCCTTGCAAATATTTGCTTTCCCATGGAGCTGGCGGGTGTAAAAAAATCGGAGGCCAGGAAACGCGCCGCCGAGCTTCTGGAGCTTGTCGGTCTGCCCGATAAGGCCAAAGCGTATCCCGCACAGCTTTCCGGAGGTCAGCAGCAGCGAATTGCCATAGCGCGCGCGCTTGCCACTAATCCAAAGGTTCTGCTTTGCGATGAAGCCACAAGTGCCCTCGACCCCAACACTACCCATTCAATTCTCTCGCTGATAAAGGAAATCAACAGAAAGCTGGGAATCACTGTAGTGGTAATCACTCACCAGATGAGCGTTGTGGAGGAGATCTGCAATCGGGTGGCTATTCTGGATAACGGCTCGGTGGTTGAGGAGGGCAAGGTGAGCGATATATTCGCGGCGCCCAAATCCGACGCCGCCAAAAAGCTCGTATTCCCCGGCGGCGATGAGGTATTTACTGAGGCGGCAAACGGCGAAAGGCGTATTCGCGTGGTGTTTAACGGCGCTAATGTTACAAACACACCGATTATAGCAACTATGGCGGTTGAGATAAATGTATTGGCAAGCATACTTTCCGCCTCTACCCGCTCAATAAACGGCAGTGCATACGGCAGTATGCTTCTGGGCGTGCCGAATGACGATGAGCAGGTCAAAAAGGTTTTAGATTATTTGCGCTCAATGCCCGATGTGCTGGCTGAGGAGGTTACAGGCGATGTACGATAATATATTTACTGAGCAGTCGTTCCAACAGGCTCTGGAGGTTCTGCAAAATGAAATTCCGATGGCTATATGGGAAACGCTGTATGTCACATTGATTTCAACGGCATTTTCGGTGATTATAGGTCTGCCGCTCGGCGTGCTGCTGGTAGTGGGTGAAAAGGGCGGCGTGCTTCCCCTGCCTAAGCCGATACTGTCGGTTTTGAACGTAATCATCAATTTGCTGCGCTCCATTCCTTTTCTTATACTTATGATTATGGTCTTTCCGCTCTCCCGCCTGCTGATAGGCACTACAGTGGGAACTACGGCGACTATAGTCCCGCTGGTGGTAGCGGCATTCCCCTTTGTAGCGCGATTGGTAGAGGGAAGCCTCCGCGAGGTTAATCCCAATATAATTGAAGCGGCGCAAAGCATGGGAGCCACTCCGATGCAGATTATCTGCAAGGTGATGATACCCGAAAGCAAGCCGTCGCTTATATCAAATATCACGGTAGCGCTTATTACCGTGCTGGGCTACTCGGCAATGAGCGGCATTATCGGCGGCGGAGGTCTGGGCAAGATCGCCATAAACTACGGCTATTACCGTTACAAATATCTTGTTATGTATATCGCGGTGATAATTCTGGTGCTGATAGTTCTGCTGTTCCAGACGATAGGCACACGGGCGTCAGTAAAAAGCGATAAGCGATTGAGGTAATGCGGTTCTTCTTTCAATCGAAGAGTAATATAAAAACAAGTGTGATTCATTTATTACTATGAGTCACACTTGTTTTTTAGCTGTATAAAGATATACTGATAAATAATAATTTATCTGCGTGACGTCCACTCGCAAATCTTCGATTTTCTCGTTAGTTTTTTAGGGGCTTCGCATGGGTGCGTTTTTCTGTTTTGGCTTTTTTCTTACACTTTAGCTTTGTGGTGGCGTTGCCCCAGCCATTCAAGGAATGGCTGACTCCCCCACCAAGGCACTGCCCTGGACCTGCCAAGAGGGCCGCCGCCATTCAAGGAATGGCGGTCTCCCTTTGGATTCCCATTGTAGGTGCCCTACTGTAGTTCTCTGTTCATTTATAGTTTGATAATAAGTGCTATGAATTGTACAAATTCATAGCCTTATCGGTGTTTCCGGCAGTGATTAATTTCAC
>JAQXFQ010000073.1 GCA_029005175.1 Bacillota bacterium | reverse complement strand
GTAATCCGCATGGTAGACCCATCTGAGCTTGAGCCTGCCGACTATGAAGCCGACGGCAAGTGATACAGATAAATCATAATTTATCTGCGTGACGTCCACTCGAAAATCAAAGATTTTCTTGTTAGTCTTTTTATGTGCTTCGCACGGGTACGTTTTCCTATTGCAAGTTTTTCTTGCACTTTAGCTTTGTGGTGGCGGTGCCCCCACACCCCCACCAAGGCGCTGCCCTGGACCCGCCAAGAGGACCAGTCCCCTTGGATTCCCATTGTAGGTGTCCTATTTTAGTGCTACTGTAAATTACGATTTATTGAACAATTATCAAATAAAATAAAGGTGAATGCTATTGAAAATAATATTTATGGGTACACCCGATTTCGCCGTGCCTGCCATTGATTCGCTCATTGAGGCGGGGCATGAAATCGCGGCGGTATTTTCACAGCCCGACAAGCCCAAGGGCAGAGGATATACACTCACTCCGCCGCCCGTCAAGGTCAAGGCTGTCGAGCACAATATTCCCGTATATCAGCCGAAATCCATGCGCGACGGCGAGGCTTTGAAGATATTCAACGAAATTCAGCCGGATGTCGCGGTGGTTATCGCATACGGCAAGCTTTTGCCAAAGGAGCTTCTCGATGCTCCTAAGTTCGGCTGCATCAACGTCCACGCCTCGCTCCTGCCTAAATACCGTGGAGCCGCGCCGATTCAGTGGAGCGTTATCGACGGCGAGAGCAAGACAGGCGTTACCACTCAGCAGATGGATGTAGGACTGGACACGGGCGATATGCTGTTGTCCTGCGAGACTGAAATCGACCCGAATGAAACGGCGGGCGAGCTTCACGACAGGCTTTCGGTTATGGGTGCGAAGCTAATTGTTGACACACTTGACGCACTCGCAAAGGGAGAATTGAAGCCGCAGAAGCAGGACGATTCTCAGAGCTGCTATGCGCATATGCTCACCAAGGAGCTGTGCGCTGTGGATTGGACAAAGGACGCGCTCACTATTCACAATCAGATTCGCGGACTTTCGCCGTGGCCTGTGGCAACTGCCGTGATGGAGGGCAAACGCTTGAAAATACACCGCTCGGCCGTGTCGGATATGCGCAATGAAGCGGCGCAGTGCGGCGAGGTTATCTCGGTCAGTCCGCTGACGGTCAAATGCGGAAATAATACCGCAATCGAGCTGATTGAAATTCAGGCGGAGGGCAAAAAGCGCATGAAGTCGGAGGATTACATGCGTGGACATAAAATAGAAATCGGTACGGTTTTGCAGTGATACAACTGTTCACAATAAGGAAAGGACGGTCAAAATTATGTATGGAGCATTATTGGCAAGCGAAACGTCAAATTATATCGGCGGCATGGGTATGTTTTACGGAATAGACTATTATTACATCGTTCTGGTGCTGCCCGCCGTGCTTATCGCGCTTTTTGCGCAGGTTAAGGTCAAGTCGGCTTACAGCAAGTATTCCAGAATAGGCAATTCACGCGGAATTACAGGCGCACAGGCGGCGAGAATGATTCTCGACAGCCACGGCTTGCAGCATGTGCAGATTGCTGCCATTCCCGGCGAGATGACGGACAATTTTAATCCGAGAACCAACATTGTCAGCCTTTCGCAGGGAGTATACAACGGCACTTCGATTGCGTCCATAGGAATTGCGGCGCATGAGGTGGGTCACGCTATTCAGCACAGTGAAAATTATGTGCCGAATAAAATACGTTCCGCACTTGTACCTGTGACGAATTTCGGGTCGAGCATTTCGATATTTATGATACTTCTTGGTTTGGTGCTGGGATTCAGTGTGCTCGCTTATCTCGGCGTTATTCTGTATTCGACAGCCGCACTCTTCCAGCTTGTCACACTGCCGGTTGAATTCAACGCAAGCTCCCGCGCTATGAAGCATATCCGAGAGATGGGCATTGCAAATGAGGCAGACGCAAAGGGCGTCAGAAAGGTGCTTTCAGCGGCGGCAATGACTTATGTGGCTGCGCTGCTGACCTCAGTTGCTCAGCTTGTCAGGCTTCTGCTTATCGTAAACAGGCGTTCTGACAGAGATTGATTATGGCAGAGAATAACAAAAATTCAAACAAACCCGCCCCCGCAAATCCCAGAAGGACGGCATACAATGTGCTGCTGAAGGTGGAGAGCGAGGGCGGCTATTCAAACATTTCGCTTAATTCCGCTCTGAGTGCGGCAAGGCTTGACTCGCGCGACAAGGCTTTTGTCACCAAAATAGTTTACGGCGTACTGGAAAATTCAAGCTATCTTGATTACATCATCGACAGGCTTTCAAAGGTGAAGTCCTCTAAGCTTGAGCCTGAGGTGCGCTGCATACTCCGCATGGGGCTTTATCAAATGACGTTTCTCGACACGCCCGATTCGGCGGCGGTCAACGAGAGCGTCAATCTGGCGAAAAAATTAAAATTGTTCAGGGCGACGGGCTTCATCAACGGCCTGCTGCGCAGCTACATCCGCGGCGGCAAGTCGGTGGAGTTGCCCGACCGCAAAAAAAATCCCGCGCTGTATCTCTGCGTCAGATATTCCTGTCCCGGGTGGCTGGTGGAGCTGTGGCAGAGGGCTTACGGCGGCGGGGTCTGCGAGAAAATACTGCAGTCGCTGTCCGAGAGACCGCCGATTTACGCGCGGGTGAATACTGCGAAAATCTCCGTCGAAGCGCTGGCGGCTTCCCTTGAAAAATGCGGTGTGAGAGCGGAGAAATCCCCAATGCTGCATGACTGCCTTGTGCTGGAAAACACAGGCTCGGTAAAAGATTTGCCGCAGTATGTGCGGGGTGAGTTCCATGTACAGGACGGCTCTTCACAGCTTTGCTGTATGCTTGCCGCGCCGAAAAGCGGCAGTAAGGTTTACGACGTCTGTGCGGCTCCCGGCGGCAAGACCTTTACACTCGCCGAGCTTATGGGGGACAGCGGCGAGGTGGTTTCATGCGATATTCACCCTCACCGTGTGAAGCTGATTGCCGAGGGTGCAAGGCGGCTGGGACTCAAATGCGTCAATCCCTCAGTAAGGGACGCATTGGCTGAGGTTACGGCGCAGGACGGCGATTTGGTGCTGTGCGATGTGCCCTGCTCGGGGCTGGGCATAATTCGGCGCAAACCCGAAATCAAACAAAAATCCCCTCAGGAGGTCAGCGAACTGCCGGAGCTGCAGTACCGCATACTGGAAAACTCGGCCAGGCTGGTTCGGGAGGGCGGCAGGCTGGTGTATTCCACCTGCACTCTGAACCCCAAAGAAAATTCCGAGGTTGTGCAGCGATTTTTGAGTGAGCATCCCGAATTCACACTTTGCCCGATGGCACTGCCCAACGGAATCAGGCGGGCGATAGACGAGCCGGACGGCATGATTACGATGTTCCCTTTTATGGCGGACACGGACGGATTTTTTATTTCAACCATGACGAAAGGACTGAACTGATTTGGAAATGCTTTGCGACATCAAATCCATGACCAAGGCCGAGCTGACCGAGGATTTCAAAAGGCTGGGATTTCCGAAATTCCGCGCTGATCAGGTATATGGCTGGCTGCATAAGGGCGTGGAAACCTTTGATGAAATGACAAATATTTCCAAAGACATGCGCTCAGTTTTATTACAAAATTATTACATATGCAATGTAACCATTGAAAAAAAGCTGGTTTCGGCGTATGATGGTACTGTAAAGTATCTTTACAGGCTGCACGACGGTGAATATATCGAGAGTGTGCTGATGAAATATCACCACGGCTACACCGTCTGCATATCCACGCAGGCGGGCTGCCGCATGGGCTGCAAATTCTGTGCCACCGGCATGGGCGGACTTGCGCGCAACCTCACGCCCTCCGAAATGCTGTCGCAGATCACTACGGCGCAGCGCGACAACGGCATCAGAATATCAAATATCGTGCTGATGGGAATGGGCGAGCCGCTGGATAACTTTGACAACGTAATGAGGTTTTTGGAGCTTGTCTCCGATACCGACGGCGTGGGCATAGGCATGCGCCACATATCGGTGTCCACCTGCGGCGTGGTGGATAAGATTTATCAGCTTATTCCCATGAAGCCGCAGTTTACGCTGTCGGTTTCGCTTCACGCGCCAAATGACAGGCTGCGCGGAGAGATCATGCCTATAAACAACAAGTGGAATGTGGAAACGCTGCTGGAAGCATGCAGAAAATATGCGGACGCAACCCACAGAAGAATTTCGTTTGAATATTCGCTTATCAAGGATAAGAACGACACAGCCGAGTGCGCCAAAGAGCTTGCGGGCAGGCTCAAGGGAATGCTGTGTCATGTCAACCTTATTCCGGTCAATACTGTAAAGGGAAATTCTTACGAGCGTTCTTCCCAGGCGCAGATAGAGCGATTTATCAAAATTCTGGAGAGCAGCGGAATTACCGCTACCGTGCGCAGAACCCTGGGAGCGGATATAAATGCGTCATGCGGACAGCTTAGAAGGAAAAAGAAGGAGGAATCCGATGGAAATATTCAGCAGAACTGACAAGGGAATGGTGAGAAGCTCAAATCAGGACGCGGAGCTGCACGGTACATTTGCCGATGGCGATGTCTGGGCGGTGGTCTGCGACGGAATGGGAGGAGCAAACGGCGGCAGCGTGGCAAGCAGCACCGCTGTGGAGGAGATTGCAAGGGAGCTGAGGGAAAGCTACCGAAGCGAAATGTCGGGCAATGCCGTGCGCGACATGCTGGGCAATGCCATTAAGTCAGCAAACATAAAGGTGTATATAGAATCTCAGGAGGATCTCTCACTCAGGGGAATGGGTACTACGGTGGTGGCTGTTATAGTAAGCGGAAATACAGCATATATCGCCCATGCAGGCGACAGCCGCGCCTATCTGATTACCAAAAGTTCGCTGCGCCAGCTTACGACCGATCACTCTGTGGTGCAGGCTATGGTGGACAGAGGCGAGCTTACGGCTGATGAGGCGCGTAATCATCCGCGCAAAAACCTGATAACAAGGGCTTTGGGGGTCAAGCCCAAGCTTGATATAGATTACTGCGAATGTCCGCTTGCTGCGGGAGATATTTTATTGATGTGCAGCGACGGTTTATCCAATTGCGTTGAGGAACGCGAAATGTGCGACATACTTCGATCAAACGGCGGTCAGGCGGCTGTCGATAAGCTTATAGATACAGCCAACGAAAACGGCGGCAGCGATAATATTACTGCAGTGGCACTTTGCTGTTGACTGCAATTAAAAACGAGGTGTTTAAAGCATGGATAAATATATGGATAAATATATAGGAAGAGTTTTAGACGGAAGATATGAAATCATCGAGGAAGTGGGCAACGGCGGCATGGCTGTGGTCTACAAGGCGAGAGATTTCGACACGGGAGCTATTGTCGCGGTCAAGATACTGCGGGAGGAATACCTCGACAATGAGGAATTCTGCCGCAGATTCAGAAACGAATCGCGCGCTATAGCTCTGCTCAATCACCCGAATATCGTCAAGATTTTTGATGTGTGCAACACGCCTACATTGCAATACATTGTAATGGAATATATTGACGGCATATCACTCAAGGATTACATTGAGCAGCAGCGCGTACTCAGCTGGAAGGAAGCGGTGTACTTTACCACACAGATTCTGCGCGCGCTTATGCAGGCTCACTCAAAGGGCATAGTTCACCGCGACATAAAGCCGCAAAACATCATGCTTCTGCCCAACGGACACATTAAGGTAATGGATTTCGGCATTGCCCGCCTTGCCTCAAGTCAGACCAGCACTATCACCGACAAGGCTATAGGCTCGGTGCATTACATTGCGCCCGAGCAAGCGAGAGGCGCGGCAACTGATGCGCGCGCCGACCTGTATTCAGTGGGTGTGATGCTCTATGAGATGCTCACCGGAAAGCTGCCGTTTGAGGCAAACAGCGCGGTTTCGGTTGCTGTAATGCAGCTGCAGGCCGACCCTAAGATGCCGCGCGAGATCAACCCGAATATACCTGTCGGTCTGGAGGAAATCACCATACAGGCCATGCAGAAGGATCCCGCCAGCCGTTATCAGAGCGCGGCGGAGATGCTGCAGGATATTGAGAGCTTCAAGCATAATCCCGGCATAAAATTTGATTATCAGTACATTGTAGAGGATAATACCAGATACAGACGCGCAGTGGAGAAGGTCAGACAGGCGGAGACAGAGGATGAAGACTATAAAAGCCCCGTCATTCCTGTGCTGACAGGTATAGCCACGGCGTTTGTGCTGGTGGCACTGGTGTTTGTGCTGATATTTATTGATACAAGCGGTATATTTAAAAAGAACACCAACAAGGAAGTCGAGCTGCCCAATTTTGTGGGTCAGGTTTACAACGATGTAATTCAGAGCGGTAAGTACGAGTTTGAATTTTATAAAGAAGAAAAATTCAGCAGCGAAATCGCCGAGGGCGTCGTTATGGATCAGAATCCAAAGGCCGGCAAGAGAGTTTATTCCAATTCTCAGGTCAAGCTGGTAGTCAGCAAGGGTCCCGAGCGTCTGATGGTGCCGGACTACGATAATATGACGTTTGAGCAGTATACACAGCTTCTGACCCAGCTGGGACTTTCATATATCGAAATGCCTGTGTATGACAGCGGTGTGCCGGAGGATATTGTGTGCAATACCAATCCCCAGCCGCGCGAGGAGGTCAATGCCGGCGACGTTATTGAGGTTTATTACAGCTTAGGTCCTAAGACCAAGAATCTGGTCATGCAGAATTTCGTCAATATTCCGTATGCCACCGCAAAGAGCCAGTTGACCTCGCTGGGCATTACAGTGGCAAACGCAACCAGCGTGGACAGCGAAAAGCCTGAGGGCACGATCATATCGCAGGAGCCGGCTTACGGAACTAAGCTTACCAAGGACACGGTAGTTAAATTTACCGTGAGCAACGGCAAGGCGCCCGAAAAAACTGTGCGGCTTGAAATCGAACTGCCAAAGGGTACGAGTGATATAAACATCGAGATTTTCCAGGAGGGCATATCCAAGAAAATAGCCAAGGTGTCGCTTGCCTCACAGGATAAGTACTCCATAAAGCTGTCGGGAGCGGGCACTCAAACAGTCAAGGTGACGCTGAACGGCTCGGAATACAGAGATTATAAGGTCAACTTCAAAAAAGGCACATATGAAATGACAAAGCAATATGAGCTTCCATGGGCAGATAAGCTATGACGAAAAATGAAGCTAAAGAATACGAGGGCATTATACTCAAGGGCATCGGCGGCTTTTACTATGTGGAGGTCGGCGATACGGTGTATGAATGCCGCGGACGCGGAAGTCTGCGGGGTAAGGCGAAGGGCGATCGCATTACCCCGCTTGCGGGTGACAGGTGCGTGATCACGGTGCCGCCCGACGGGCTTGCCAGCCTGGATAAAATACTCGAGCGGCGCAATTACCTGCTGCGTCCGCCTCTGGCCAATCTTGATAATTTATTTATCGTTGTGTCCACCTGCGACCCCCGGCCCAATACGCTGGTTATCGACAGATTCACGGCACTTGCCGAGCACAAGGGTATAAACCCGGTGCTTGTGCTGACCAAGCTGGATCTGGCAGATGACGGCGGACTGGGCGAGATTTACAGAAACGCCGGCTTTACCGTTATTAAGGCGGATTACAGCGTCGGCGGGGGATTTGCCGATGAAATACGCGGTATAATGCGAGATAAAATAAGCGGCTTTGCGGGGAATACGGGCGTGGGTAAATCCACGCTGCTCAATGCGATCTGCCCTGAGCTTAAGCGTGAAACCGGTGAGGTGAGCAAAAAGCTGGGGCGCGGCAGACATACGACCCGTGAAACTGAGCTTTTCACTCTCTCCTTCGGCGGCAGGATTGCGGACACCCCGGGATTTTCCTCTTTTGACGGCGATTTTGCCGAATATATATTAAAAGAAGATCTGCCTGGCGCGTTCAGGGAATTTGCCGATTATGCGGCGGACTGTAAATTTACAGGGTGCTCTCACACCTGTGAAAAGGGCTGCGCTGTGCTGGCGGCTGTGAATGAAGGCAAAATAGCCAGGTCGCGGCATGACAGCTATGCGGCGCTTTATAATGAAGTAAAAGACATCAAAGAATGGGAAATTAAGAAAAACAAACGCTGAGAGCTTTTGTGGAGTCTGAAGCGTAATATTTAAGCAAGGATCGGGATTTTATTAAAATGAAATGTGTAATTATATCAGCGGGTGAAATATCCGACTATAATGAGATGAAAAAATATATCAATGCGGATGATTATATTGTTGCTGCGGACGGCGGTTACAGGCATTTAGAACCATTTGGTGTGAAGTGCGACTATTTTCTGGGCGACTTCGACTCTATAGGCGAGATTCCCGAAGGTGCCGACGAGATATATCCGAGTGAAAAGGATGACACAGACACTATGCTTGCAATAAAGCACGGTCTGCTCAAAGGCATGGACGAATTTGTGATACTCGGCGGACTGGGCGGCAGGCTTGACCACACCATTGCCAACATATCCTCGCTTGAATATATGAAATCACACGGTGCAAGCGGCGTATTGGCGGATGAAACCACGATAGTGCGGTTATTCGGCACAGGCGACAAGGTGCGCCCCATGATGGCGGGAGAATATTTTTCGATATTTCCGTTTGGCGTCAGCTCGGCGGTGGTGTCTATAAGCGGCGTACAGTATCCGCTCAGCCGCCATGTGATGCACTCGGATTTTCCGCTGGGCGTGAGCAATACTGTGACCGACCCTGATAATTTCAGCCTGACGATACATGAGGGAAAAATTTTGGTGGTTGAGTGCAAAAAAGATTGACACCATTTTTCATTTCCGGCGTATTATGATATTGACAGCAGAAAAAAGCTGTATATCACATAATACGGAGGTTATACTTATGAAGATAGTCGTAGTTAAGCCAAAAATGCTCGGCGGTATTCTCAGATTTGTGTTCGGTATAAAGAAAGAAGCATAGCAAAATTAGGGCGTAGTGTCAACACGCCCTAATATAACGCAGCGAAATCCGCCGCATGGACGTTTATACTAATTTTCAATTAAAAAAGTACAAAAAAATCGAGCGAAAAACTTGCGTATATGGTTTTTTGCGAAGATTTTTTGTCGTACTTTTATTGAAAATTAGTATTATAATCCATGCGGCGGATTTTAATTTTTGTATCGCTAAGAGAGTATATTCAGCGTATCACTGAAATATAGTGAGCGTTTTTTGCATATCGGCAAATCTTACCGCATGCCCTTCGACACATTCGGCAAAATTTGGAAAAAAATAAAAAATTTTATCCGTCAATTCAAAGGCTTTAATATGGTTTGAAATTTTAACTCATACTAATTTTCAATTAAAAAAGTACAAAAAAATCTTCGCAAAAAACTTGCGTATATGGTTTTTTGCGAAGATTTTTTGTCGTACTTTTATTGAAAATTAGTATCAAAACGCATTGACAAAAAGCAAGTGATTAGGGCTTGTTTGAATTTACTTTCTCCCGATGAAGTCTTTTGTTGCACCTGACTTGACAATCTGCCTGATTTATCAAATTACCCCATATACAACAAAGGGAACACAGATATATCAGCTTCGCCGCCGGATAATCAGTGTTCCCTTTGTTCTATTAAAAATCAATTAAAATCAAAATTATCGGTATTTTGCGCCGATTCAAGCTGTGCTGCGTCGCCCGTGGCAACGTATTTATCCATCACATTGATGAAGAAGCATGCGCCGAATATCGAGCCAAGAGCTGCCAAAACCATGTTAATGGCCAAAAGGGCTGTCTGCTCACCGTCGCCGAAAAGATAGTCTACAGCGCCGCCGAAGTCAGTACCCGAGCCTGTGTATGAAAGCACGGTCGTGAGGAATATGGTACCCAGCGATATTATCACGCTCACGCCTATGCTCAAGGCCATGCCTGTAGACTTGGACTTTCTGCCCCCAAACACCGTGTAAAGTATCACGGCGAGCATGCCTGCGGGGCAGCAGAGCGCCCCCATCGGGAAATGCGCAAATAAGGCGAGAATTATGTAGAGCATAACGCCTATCACTGAACCCACCAGAACACCGAGGATTCCCATGCCCATACTGCCGCCGAATTCAACATCGGGAGCCGGCTGATTGTCCTCATCGCGTCCCATTACATCGTTATATGCATTGTCTGTGTAATCGTCATCATTGCCGAAAGCAAACTGATCGTTGTACGACTGAGAATTATTGCCGGCGTAAGCGTCGCCGTAATTGTCGTTGTAATCGTTGTAACCGTTGTAATCATTATAGCCGTTTGCATCGGCATAATCGTTGTTATTATAATTTGAAGTGTCCGCCGTATTGCTGACATAATCGGCGTGGCTGGGCGTCATTCCGGCGTACTCATCGTAATTTTCATCATACAGACTGCTGCTCGCCGTGATAGGTGCATACTGCTGCGCGTAATTATCATCTTCGCTCGACCCGGCAGACTGCTGTGCCGCGGCTTTGCGGTTTTGCTTGTTCTTCGCGCTGCAATCGGCGCAGAGCGGCTGAACCATATTGTCCACAAACGAACGCTTAGTGGCCCGCTCACCGCATCTTACGCACCTGTTGGGCACTCTGAAGCCCAATTGCTTAGCGCGTGAGGCGGTGAAGCTGAGAATCCCGTCCATAACAGCGTCGGAAACCTCACCTGCGCTCTCGTCAAAAAATACGGCAAGGTAATTCTCCACATCCCCCACCTGACCCTCTGACGCAGCGCCGCCGGCAGCTGCGAGAGCATTTTCAAAATTATCAAACGCGCTATCGTCATTCGCTAAGAGCATAAATATAAACAGCTTGCCGTCGTCCTCTTCGCTCACAGTAAACCCGCAGCCCTGGTAAACACCGTATACAACGTCGCCTTCTTTGTGGAATCTGTTGGCCGCCTGCCATGACGCCAGACCGGAACTCATCATAAACCATACACATCCTTTGAGCATACTTTAATATAATAATACAAATGCATAAAAATTCCATTAATATTCGCTGTTTACTTTCTATTTTATATCATTTTTTTGCAATCGTCAACCAAAATTATGGATATGTCGGCGCGAGAAATTATTTTTTATATTTTATTAATGAAATGGTAAAAATCGTGCTATGTTTATGATATTTTTGTCCAGATTTTTAGCATAATTCACAGAACTCACCGCGCCGCCATTTTCACGGGTTATGCAGCACAGCACATAATCCGCCTGCCGCACCATCCACTTGTTGCGGGCAGGTATGGCCAAATCGCGGGGTGCCATCAGCACCTCGGCGGGGTAAATGCCGTCAAGCGAGTGCTTCAGGGAAAAATCATCGTTATACGTCTTTAAATAGGCAAGCACGACATAGCAGCGGATATGCGGGTATTTTTCCTTCAGCCCGATAAGCACGGACATGGCTATTGCGTCAAATCCGCCCTGATTCCCCACATAAAAGCAATCCACACCCTTTTCATTGATAAGCTGCTCCGCCGTTTCTTCTAATATATTTCGTATGCCATTGTCGCAATCCCTGTGACCGAACAGGCTGCAAACCATAATCAATCCCCCCTTATATAAGTTGTTTTATATCTTATACTAATTTTCAATTAAAAAAGTACAAAAAAATCGAGCAAAAAACTTGCGTATATGGTTTTTTGCGAAGATTTTTTGTCGTACTTTTATTGAAAATTAGTATTATTTCACTGCATATTGAAGCCAAAAAACAGCTATATTCAAATTATAGCATACATTATCGGATTATTTCAACATATTAAGAGCCTGGCTTAATTGTATTCAGCCGCTTCGCTGCATTTACCGCATATCATTCTACACCCTCATTATACAGATACTTTCGCACATAATCATCGCCGCCCTTTACTACGGGGCATTTGTGGTGCTCGAGGAATTTCACGATTTCATAGGTGTCAATCCATATCTCGTTTTTGTCTTTTTGCGATTCATCAAATATCAGCTGTATGCCAAAATGCAAATGCGGCACGCTCATGCCGTTGTAATCCTCCTTGAGGGAATATCCGGTCATACCCATGTAGCCTATCACATCGCCGGCATACACGATTTCCCCCTCTTTCAGCTCAAGCGCATAAGGATGCCCCTTTCGCAGATGCGCGTAATAATAATACCTGCGCCCGTCCAGACTTCGCAGACCTATGCGCCAGCCGCCGTATTGATTCCAGCCCGCTGCCTCCACCACACAGGTTTCAACATTAATGATTGGCGTGCCTACATTGCCCATCATATCGTGCCCCAGATGCTTACGCTTGTAGCCGTAGGAACGCGAATTGCCGAAGTCGTCGCAATGGCTGAAGGTGTATCCGTATGCTATGGGAGAATATGCCTTCAAGCCGTATTTGATTTCGTATTGCGGAGTACCGCCGAGCGAGTCTTCGGTCTGTATCGAATATTCGCCGACCATACCGCCCAGCACAGCCTGATAGGCGGCGCGATAATAGCTGAAATATTTCATATCTGCGGTTATCTTCTCAATGCTCTCCCCCGCCTTGAGCCGAGATGCGATTTTATCCATGTGGCTGCGGCTGTATTGCTTAAAGTCGCCGCCGTATCTCGCACCCATACAGGCGAGCAGATCTATCCAGTCAATCTGATATTTATCGCTTTGGCTCTCAATGTCGTAATTCAACGCGTCCTCCATAGCCGCCGCAGTCACCTTAAAATCGACCCATGAGAGAACATTTCCGCTAACCTGACGACTTATCTTTGCCATGGCGGACGCCATATTAAACAAAATCGCAAAGCATATAAAAAAGCAGACCAGCGCCAGCATATATTTTTTTCTTTTAAGATAATCCCACCTCAAAAAAATCCGCCCCCATGCATAAACATTCTACCTTAAGTATATGCGTGGGGGCAGATTTTTAGGAATGTATATCAGTTATCCTCATAGCCTGCCGAGCCTATACCCTCTAAGTCGGCTTCGTCAAAGTAGCCCTGGCGCGGCGGAATGGGTGTAAATACATCGCTCTGTGACTTTGGCTGCTCATCGGCATGCAGTATTTTGATAAAGCTGTAGCCTTTTTTTGCATATCCCATATTTCCGTAAAAAAGATGTGCGTCGGATCGCCTTAGCCCGCTGGTAATAACTATGTTAGACGCGCCTATCTCATAGCCATAGTCCTCGGCCTTCTCCGCCAGGCGGGTACCTATGCCCTGCTTCTGATATTCACGCTTCACCGCCAATGAAATTATTCTGACATATTCGCCGTCCATCTCAAATGCCAATCCCCGCATAATGCCGACAAATCCTATAACCCTGCCGTCCATATCCGCGACGAATACAGAGTAATTGTCATCTTCATATATTCTCATGATCCTGTCGTATATGTCGGAGGACATGCCGTCATAACCCAGTTCATTTTTAATAAGTCCGATTATATCGGTAAAATCTTTTATCTCAGCTTCTCTTATAACCAACGCCATAATTTAATAACCCGTCCTTTCAAAAAATATCAGCAGCCAAATACATACAGCCGCGCCAGTCCGAACATCTCACGAAACCAGTAGCCTGTCACCAGATATATCCTTGTATCGCAGCAGGCGGAATAAATATTGTCAAAGCCCGCTTTTTCCGCCCATATTCTCGCTCTCAGCTCGTGAAAACGATCGGTCACTATCACCACATTCTGCGACAGACCGTTTAGTTCGATCACCGCCTTGGTGTAGAGCATATTTTCCTCCGTGTTTCCTGAGCTGTCCTCCATTATGATTCTGTCGGCAGATATGCCCCTTTCGGTGAGATATTTTTTCATCACATACGCCTCGGAATACAGCTCGTCATCACCCTGTCCGCCTGTAACCACACACATCACGTCGGGATTTTTCAGCAGTTCCCTGTAAGCCTTATCCAGTCTGTCCTGAAGCATCCAGCTGGGCTGGTCATCTATCGTCTTGCAGCCCAGCACTACAACAGTGTAACTCCTGCAGTCATCAGGCACGGTCGTGATAGACGCCTTTATCATCAGCCCCGAAACAATGCCAAATGCAATAAGTCCCGCCGAGCCCAGCAGCGCGATAAAAATGCAAATCGCCCTCATCTTGAGACTGCGCGCGCTCTCCACAATGTTCCAGCAGTACGCCGCCGCAGATATAAAAAGCATGATAAATGACGACGACATCACTCCGATGCCACTTATGCCGAAGAAAATCGGCGCCAAACACCATAAAAACAGCAGTCCGAACACCGCCGTAATTATCTTACGAGTGCGTGACAGCTCGCTCCAACGCTGAAAATTCAGCTTTTTAGGCTGATTTTTTTTGTTTTGAGATGCTCCGCCGCCCTTGGTCGATTGAAGCTCCACATCGGTCTTTTCGGCGGCTGTTTTCTCATTCTGAACTACTTCTTTCTGCTGATTTTCCGACATTATATCATCCCTCCGCACCACAAAAATCAATTCTGTATCATGTGAACATCCAACTGATTGAACGGTATCTCGATACCTGCCTTGTTGAGCGCGTCAAAAATGCGCTCATTTATGGCATATCTCGAATCGTTATATGTCGAAGTATCCACCCACACCTTTATATCAAATGTAATCGCGCTGTCGTCAAACGACGCAATACCTATTACCGGCTGATTGTCCCAGTGCACATGCTCGCTCTCTTTGAGCGCGGACATAACTGCATTCTTGACTGCGGCTATGTCTGAATTATACGCTACACCGACCGACAGATCCAGTCGGCGGGTGCTCTTGGCGGTATAATTGGTTATCATGTTGCCCGTTATGACGGAATTAGGAATAACCAGACGCTTATTATCCACCGTGGCAAGGGTAGTGAACATCAATTCGATGCGCTTGACCGTGCCGGTCTGACCGTTGACCTCGATAAAATCGCCGACCTTGAAGGTATTATTGAAGAGAATCAGCACACCGCTGGCAAAATTGGAAAGGCTGTCCTTGAGAGCAAGACCGACCGTAACACCGGCTGTACCTATAGCCGCCACCAGCGTGGTGACATTCATGCCCAAAGTGGCCAGCGCGGTTATGATGGTAATAACCTTGAACACGACCTTTAAGCAGGAGTACAAAAAAGTGCGTATTCCCAAATCAACATTTCCGCGCTCCATAGCTTTGGATATAATTTTTGCAATAAATCCCGCAAGCCACCAGCCTATTGCCAGAACCAGCAGCGAGCCGCCGAGCTTGGGAAGCAAATCAAGAAACCACTCGCATATTGCGTCCCAGCTTACGATTTTGCCGAAAAGATTTACCAGCGTTTCACGTACCAGATTAATAAATTCATTCATAATAACACAACCTTTTTATTTCTTTATCTGTCTATAAAAAAATTATAGCATTTGCGGCGGGAATATGATAGTGTAAATATATTAAAAATTATCATAAAGTAACATTTTTAAAACAAGCCCTAATAGTTGAACCGATAAATCATAATTTATCTGCGTAACGTCCACTCGCAAATCTTCGATTTTCTCGTTAGTTTTTTATGGGCTTCGCATTGTTTCCTATTTCAAGTCTCTTCTACACTTTGGTTTTGTAGGGGCTTTGCCCCTACGACCCCACAATGGGCGCTGCCCCTTGACCCCGCCAAGAGGGCCTGCCCCCTTGGATTCCCGGCGTTGCGTACTCTATGGTAAATTATCATTTATTGTATGAAATTAAGCCTGTGTTCACACAGCGGACAAAATAATGTGATATAATATCTTTTAAGACTTACACAAAGGACGGAACAGCAATATGAATTTTGCCCAGGCTCTTGCCGAAGAATTTAAAATCAAGCCGGAATACAGTGAGAATATCCTCAAGCTGATAGATGACGGCAATACCATACCCTTTATCGCCCGCTACCGCAAGGAAATGCACGGCTCTATGGATGACCAGAAGCTGCGCGAGATCTCCGAGCGTTACGAATATCTGCAAAACCTCGACAAACGACGCGGCGAGGTGCGCACATCTATCGAAAATCTCGGCAAAATGACCGACGAGCTTTCAGCCGCGCTCGAAAATGCCGCGACCCTCACCGAAATCGAGGACATCTACCGTCCCTACAAACCAAAGCGCAAGACCCGCGCCTCTGTCGCGCGCGAAAAGGGACTTGAACCGCTCGCCGCAGTGATATTTGCGCAGGAAACAGGCGAATATCCAATCGACATGGCGGCGGCTTACGTCAACCCCGAAAAGGAAGTAACCACTGCCGAGGAAGCCTTGCAGGGCGCGCTGGACATTATCGCCGAGGACATCTCAGATAATGCCGAGATACGCAAGCGTCTGAGATATGTCGCATTTGCCAACGGAAACATGGTTTCCAAAGCCGCCGACCCCGAGGCACAGTCGGTTTATGAAAATTACTACGATTACTCCGAGCCTATGACCAAGGCCGCAGGCTATAAAATTCTGGCGATAGACCGCGGCGAACGTGAAAAGTTCCTCAAGGTGTCGATAGACTTTGACCGCGTAAAGGGCGTCGGAATCATCACCAATACAGTGCTCAAGGGCAATTCCCCCTGCACCGACGCTGTGCGCACCGCCGCCGAGGATGCGTATGACCGATTGATTTTCCCCTCTATCCAGAACGAGCTGCGCGGCGAGCTGACCGACAGCGCGGTTGAGAACGCAATCAAGGTGTTTTCCGAAAATCTGCACCAGCTTCTCATGCAGCCGCCGGTCAAGGGCAAGGTGGCTATGGGACTTGACCCGGGATACCGCATGGGCTGCAAGGTCGCAGTGGTTGACGCCACCGGGCGATTGCTCAATACAACGGTTATTTACCCCGTTCCGCCCATCAACAAGGTGGAGGAAGCCAAGAAAACAGTAACAAAATTCATAAAGGCATACGGCGTGGAAATCATAGCAATAGGCAACGGCACAGCGGGCAAGGAAACGGAGATCTTCGCCGCCAATCTCATCCGCGAGCAGAATCTGAATGTAAGCTACATGGTGGTCAGCGAAGCAGGCGCGTCGGTGTACTCCGCCAGCAAGCTTGCCGCCGAGGAATTCCCCGACTACGATGTAAACGTCCGCTCGGCCATCTCCATCGCCCGCAGATTGCAGGATCCTCTCGCCGAGCTGGTTAAAATTGACCCCAAGGCCATCGGCGTGGGGCAGTATCAGCACGACATGCCGCAGAAGCGTCTGAGCGAGGCTCTGGACGGCGTCGTGGAGGATTGCGTGAACGCGGTCGGCGTTGACCTGAATACAGCCTCCCCCGCTCTGCTCAGCAAGGTTGTGGGCATATCGTCCGCCGTATCCAAAAATATAGTCGCCTACCGTGAGGCAAACGGCGAATTTAAAAGCCGCAAGGAGCTGCTTAAAGTCGCAAAGCTCGGTCCGAAAGCCTTTGAGCAGTGCGCAGGCTTCATGCGAGTGGCTGAGAGCGACAACCCGCTTGACGCAACTGCCGTCCACCCCGAAAGCTACGCCGCCGCCGAAAACCTCCTCAAGCTTTTTGGATTTACCACCGCTGACATTAAAAACGGCAGGCTGGGCAAGCTGAAAGAAACGGCAGAACGCTTCGGATACGAAAAAGCCGCCGAGCAGCTAGGCATCGGCGTGCCTACTCTCACCGACATTATAAACGAGCTCATGCGCCCGGGGCGCGACCCACGTGACGAGCTGCCCAAGCCGCTTCTGCGCACCGACGTTATGGACATAAAGGATTTGAAGGTAGGCATGGAATTGCAGGGAACGGTGCGCAATGTTATAGACTTCGGCGCATTCGTTGACATCGGCGTACATCAGGACGGTCTGGTGCATATCTCGCAGATATGCAAGCGCAGAATCAGACACCCCTCCGAGGTGCTCAAGGTGGGCGATATAGTCAAGGTGTGGGTGCTGTCGCTTGACCCCGCCAAAAACAGAATCGCCCTGACAATGAAAGGAGAACCCCCAAAGGAATGAAAAAGTCCTTTAAAATAAACTTCGCCGCATTAATTGCGGCGATGGCATGTATATTTTGCCTGTGTTCCTGCGGCGAGGAGGAAATGCCCAAGCGATTGGACGGAATGTATTCCTCTGAAGCGTCAGAGGACGTGGGCAGTGATCAGGACACCTCGTCCCGGCAGACTTCCTCCGACTCGCCTGCCGACACAGCGGAGTATTCCGTGCCGGGCTTTAAGTCGGGGAATTACACCATGAGCTCGACCTCGACCTATGAGCAGTATATCTATTCGGGCAAGAGCATAGTTTCGATGATAAAAACTTCCCAGACCTACACCTACAGCATTAAGCTGACTGTCAATAAAAACGGCTCGATGAGCGCGGTATATAAATTCGCGCGTATTCAGACAAGCTATGAAGGCTCGGACACCGTGACAATGGACACAAACGACAAGTCGGGCAACACGGGCGAAAACACACCTTATTACGATTTGACAGGTCAGTCCTTTACGGTCAATATTTCAAGTGACTTCAAGCTGTCGATAAGCGGTATAGATAAGATTCACAAAAAGTTCCCCGACACCGCTGAAATAATAAGTGATGACAATATGCTTGAAATTGCGGCGGATTTATTTTATAATATTAGCGGCAAGCTGAAAAAAGGCTCCTCGTGGAAGCTGGAGCAAAGCGGTATCACAAATACCTACAAGCTAAGCAGTGTAAATAAAAACAGCCTGATGATAGACATTATCGGCGGCAAGCTGACCGTGCCCGACACATTTACCACCGACAGCGGCTTCACCTACAACTATAAGGCGTGCAATTCACTCAGCGGCTCGCTGATGATGAACAGAGCCAACCGCATGCTTCAGGAGCAGTCGTCATATCAGGAAAACAACGGAACGATTGAATACAGCGGAAACACCTATAGCTTTACCGAGGCGGTTTCCTCTGTGTGCAATATATCAAATGCTAAATAAAAAACAGGAGGTCAATAATGAGCGAAGAAAACAAGGATATGGAAATGAACGAGCAGGAGGATATGGGTATCCTCTACCTCACTGACGAAGAGGGCAGGGAATTTCCCTTCCAGTTTATTGATGTAATCAACTATGAGGAACAGGATTATGCAATCCTTTTCCCCGCTGAAGAGTCGGAACTGGACGACGAGGACGACGGCGAGGTCGTAATCCTGAAGGTAACTCCCCACGACGACGGCTCGGCTGATTTTGAAACCATCGAGGACACCGACATACTGGACGCTGTGTTCAATATTTTCATGGAGAACCTGCAGCAGTCATTTGCTGCCAGCGATGAAGAAATCGAGGCTCTCGGCGGCGAATGTCATTGTCACGATGAGCATTGCTGCGACTGCGGCGATGAAAACTGCTGCCACTAAACTTACAAATTAAAAAGTTCATATGCAAAAACACCTGCCGAAGCTTTGAATTCAAGTGTTTCGGCAGGTGTTTTTAGTTTTTTTAGGAGTTAACTATAAATGAAGTTTCACAATAAATCATAATTTATCTGCGTAACGTCCACTTGAAAATCTTCGATTTTCTCGTTAGCTTTCTATGGGCTTCGCATGGGTGCATTTTCCTATTGCTGGTTGTTCTTACACTTTGGTTTTGTAGGGGCTTTGCCCCTACGACCCCACGAAGGGCGCTGCCCCTCGACCCCGCCAAGAGGGCCTGCCCCCTTGGATTCCCAT
>JAQXFQ010000072.1 GCA_029005175.1 Bacillota bacterium | reverse complement strand
CTGAGGGAACCGATTTCGTCAATCAAGCCCTCGGCAACCGCCTGTTCGCCGTCCAGCACCGTGCCTATATCCATAACCAGTTCCCCGGTGCGCTGCGACAATTCATTGTAACGCTCCACGGAAATATGCGAGTTTGCCGAGACAAATCGGGTTATCCGCTCCTGCATTTTTTCAAAATAGGTCATAGTCTGAGGAACGCCCAGCACCAGTCCGCTCATTCGTACAGGGTGAATAGTCATTGTCGCCGACGGAACGATAAACGATCGCTTTGCCGAAACCGAAAGCGGAACGCCTATAGAGTGCCCGCCTCCCAGTACGAGTGAAACCGTGGGGGTATTCATACCCGCTACCAGCTCCGCCAGTGCCAATCCCGCTTCAACGTCACCGCCCACGGTATTGAGCAGGATAATCAGCCCCTCTATGTCCTCAGCCTCTTCGACCGCCACTAGCTGCGGCATTATATGCTCATACTTGGTTGTTTTATTCTGTGAGGGCAGCTCCTGATGACCCTCTATCTGACCTATAATTGAAAGGCAGTGAATAGCATGCTTTCCTTTTGCCGAGGTAATCGACCCTGTCTGCTCAATCTGCTTAAGCTCGTTCTCGGAAAATCCCTCGCCGTTTGAATCGCTGCTTTCATCATCAATATCGTTATTGTCGCTGTTTACATTCCTTTTCATGCTCATAAAAACGCTTCACTCCATAATATCCAAACTTCATCTTATATTATGGTTGAAAAAAGCACCCTTTATGCATTTTAGTATTATAACACACTATTCCACTCAATTCAACACCTAAAATAAAATTTGACATGTTGACTTTGACACACTTCAAAGCTATACTTTAAGTGTAAATTTACAATTAGGGCGTGTTGACACTATGATAATGTGCGGATTTTTGAGATGATTTTGTTCCGCTCTAGGCAAAAATCCGCAGGCGGGCTGTCGCCCGTCAAGGATTTTTAACGATGAACGGGGCAAAATCAGCCAAAAAGACGCGCGTTGGGCGTAGTGTCAACACGCCCTAAAGTATAGGAGCGATTTCAATGAACTTTGTTGACATAATTATAATCATAGCCGCCGCGTTAATTGTCGGAATATCTGTAAAAAATATACTCGGCTCTATCAAGCACGGTGAATGTGCTTCATGCCGTAAGCGTGCTAAAGGCTGTAATAAATGCCAAAATTCAAACCACACGCCTTGCGACAAATGTAAATAAACTGAAAGACGCCGCAGATTTTGTGAAATTGCGAAATCTGCGGCGAATTTTATTTAAAATGCAATTTTTTCTTCGATATAGGACTTAAGCTGATCTATGCTGATTCTTACCTGCTCCATTGTATCTCTGTCGCGGACGGTTACGCAATGGTCTGCCGGAGTTTTGTCGTCGCCGACAGTCTGGAAGTCAACTGTAATGCAGAACGGTGTGCCGATTTCGTCCTCGCGGCGGTATCTCTTGCCAATAGAGCCTGTATCGTCAAAGTCAACCATGAAATACTTGGACAGTTCTGCATAAATCTCCTCTGCTGCGGGGGTGAGCTTCTTGGAAAGCGGGAGAACTGCCGCTTTGAACGGTGCAAGTGCGGGATGCAGTCTGAGAACGGTTCTGACATCGTTCTTTGCCTCGTCCACAACCTCCTCGTCATAGGCCTCGGTCATAAGTGCCAGGAACAGACGTTCTACGCCGAGAGACGGCTCGATAACATACGGAATGTACTTCTCATTGGTTGTCGGATCAAAATACTCAAGGCTCTTGCCGCTGGTTTTGATATGCTGTGTAAGGTCGTAGTCAGTTCTGTCGGCAACGCCCCAAAGCTCGCCCCAGCCGAACGGGAAGAGATATTCAAAGTCGGTAGTTGCCTTGGAGTAGAAACAAAGCTCCTCGGGTGAATGGTCGCGCAGACGGAGATTTTCCGCCTTGATATTGAGAGAATACAGCCAGTCGCGGCAGAATCCTCTCCAGTATTCAAACCACTCAAGGTCGGTTCCGGGCTTGCAGAAGAATTCAAGCTCCATCTGCTCAAACTCACGCACACGGAAGATGAAGTTGCCGGGAGTGATCTCGTTGCGGAATGACTTACCGATCTGAGCTACGCCGAAAGGAACCTTCCTGCGGCTTGTGCGCTGAATATTGGCGAAGTTTACAAATATACCCTGAGCTGTCTCCGGACGGAGATAAAGCTCGCTCTTGCTGTCCTCGGTAACGCCCTGGAATGTCTTGAACATAAGGTTGAACTGACGAATATCAGTAAAATTGCTCTTGCCGCAGTTCGGGCAGGGAATCTGATGCTCGTTTATGTAAGAGGTCATCTGCTCGTTTGTCCAGCCCGCTACGCTTGTGCCGTCGAAATCCTCGATTAGGTTATCAGCTCTGTGGCGTGTCTTGCACTCCTTGCAGTCCATAAGCGGGTCGGAGAAGCCGCCGAGATGTCCCGAAGCTACCCATGTCTGGGGGTTCATAAGAATAGCGGAATCCAGACCTACATTGTATTTATTTTCCTGCACAAACTTCTTGAGCCATGCCTTTTTGATGTTATTTTTAAGCTCCATGCCGAGAGGTCCGTAATCCCACGTATTAGAAAGTCCGCCGTAAATCTCGGAACCGGGATATACAAAGCCTCTGTTTTTTGCCAGGGCAACAATTTTTTCCATTGTCTTTTCCATAGTTTTCTGCTCCTCTATTTAAATATTATGTAATTGGTGCCTTCGGTAGTTACTACCGTGTTTTCATCTTTAATGGTGACCCCTTCACTTACATACTTGATTTTTCCCTCTACCTTCATAACCGTATTGCCGGTCACTGCCACCAGAGAGTACTTTTCGGAAGATGTCAGTTTTTCCTGATCTGCGGGCTCGCCTTTCTCGTTCAACATGCCGGAGAAGTCCAGCCCGGAATCAATACCATCTTTTACCGTTCCGATAATCAGATCCTTCACCGGAACCACATCCGCTGTTCCGTTAAACTGAAGATAGTCATCTGCTGTTGCAAAGTCCAGAATCAGTTTGGCAACCTTATCTTCCACAACCAGAGATTCTACCGCCACCGGAAGATAGTCCTCTTTATTCTCAATATAGGCCTTTTCTGCCGCTCCGCAGTTTTTATTATATGAGCTGACCGCTTCCTCAACAAATGCTTTTAATTCATCCTCCTGATACCTGGGACTGTCACCGTAAGGACTGTTATCAAAAGATTCAAATTCTGCACTGACTACTCCCCGTTCCTTTGTAATAAATATAC
>JAQXFQ010000071.1 GCA_029005175.1 Bacillota bacterium | reverse complement strand
ACGCAGACTGTTTTGCCGTCAAGACCGTCGTTGTGGCATTTCAGAAGCTCGTCGGTGAGGTAGAGCAGACCGTAGCCTGTTGCCTGTGTGCGAACGAGAGAGCCACCGTAGGAAAGTCCCTTGCCGGTGAGAACGCCTTCGTAGAGACCTCTGATTCTCTTGTACTGACCGAACATGTAGCCGATTTCACGTCCGCCTACACCGATGTCGCCGGCGGGAACGTCAGTGTCGGGGCCAATGTGCTTGCTGAGCTCGGTCATAAAGCTCTGGCAGAAGCGCATAACCTCCATGTCGGACTTGCCCTTGGGGTCAAAGTCAGAGCCACCCTTGCCGCCGCCTATAGGAAGACCTGTGAGAGAGTTCTTGAAAATCTGCTCGAAGCCGAGGAACTTGATGATGCCCTCGTAGACGGAAGGATGGAAACGCAGACCGCCCTTATAGGGACCGATTGCGCTGTTGAACTGAATGCGGAAGCCGCGGTTTACGCGAACATTGCCGTTGTCATCAACCCACGGAACGCGGAACTTGATGATTCTTTCAGGCTCTACGATGCTCTCGATAACGCCCATCTTGACGTACTCGGGATGTCTCTCGATAACAGGCTCGAGTGACTCGAGAACCTCTGTAACTGCCTGATGAAACTCAGGCTCATTAGGGTTGCGCTTGATTACAGTCTCCATAAGATCTGCAAGATATTGACTTTTGAAACCCATTGTATATTGCTCCTTTGCAAATAAAATACCTTCTTAACCACACATCGTGAACACAATCCTATCTGCGACTCACGCTGTATTTATTATTTTATACAACGAAGCCCTGTTTGTCAACAAATTTTTTGCATGTTTACAAAAAATATGCAATTTTTGCATTCGCAACTTGCAAATCGGGTCAAAAAGTTTGATGCTTTTAACCTTAACATTTGCGGCAAGTCACGCATATTATGAAATCAGACATGTATATTTTGACTTGTATTTTTACGGAGGGCAAATATGTTTAATGACAATTACGTTATAGAATCACTGGAACTGCACCTTTTTTTCGGGCGCATAATGAAAGAACATTCTCTTTTTCTCAAGGCGGGCTTTACTTCTGCCGACGCCAACTTCGCCGAAATGGCGGAGTTTTACAAGCAGGAATTTGAAAAGCTGCTCAGCTGCGCCGTTTCGCTCAGCAACGGAATAGTCGGATGCGATGTGGTAAATTCGGGCGAGCTTATTACTGAATTTACCCGCCCGGCAGAAAAACAGACCCAATGCTTCACAGGTATCGCAATTGACAGAGAGATAACCGAGCGGGAGTCCGAGCTTAAATGCCGAGCTAATCAATGCAGCGTCGGCAGGGAAAAATTCCGTCAGGTCAAGGCTCTAAACCGAACGGCGCTCAGACTTCTTGACGGTCTTATTGCCTTCAAGGAAACCGTTCTCAGGAAAGTCCTGCGCTGTGATATGTTCACTATGAATTATCCTCTGCTGATAGAGCACATCATCAGGGAAGCTAAACTCTACAGAGACTATGTGTGCATGCTCGAAAAGAACGGAGAACTGCCTTGCGAAGCCATGCGTGATGTCGAGTGCTTCTGGAATCGCATAATGATGGAACACGCACTGTTTATCCGCGGGCTCCTCGACCCCTGTGAAACCGAGCTGTTCAACTCGGCAGACGGCTTCGCCAAGGATTATTCCGCATTGCTGGAAAAATGCCGCAGGGCGCACGACCGCACCATGACTGCCGCTTCGCTCAGGCAAACCGTCAAATTCAGGGATTTCAAGGCGGCAGGCACCAAGGGCATCGAAAATTGCGAAATCCGCTCAGTCATTCTTCCCCTTCTGGCTGACCACGTTCTGCGTGAGGCAAATCATTATATCCGATTACTGCAATGCTAAAAATAACAGGTCAGCCGCTTATATAACACGACTGACCTGTTATTTTTATGAATCGCTATTTATTTCCACTCGACAAAGCCGTAGCTGTCCAAAATCTGAAAAAACTTCGCAAGTCTTTCATAGGTGGGATGAGCCTTTTCGCCGAAATGTTCTTCCATCGGCTCGCCCATGTCCATTATTTTCTTCTCGCCGTCAATCATAGGCCAGACAAAGCTGCCTATTTCATCGAGATGAATATGCGTGACCTTCGGCTTCTTTAAGAGCTTCTGGGCAATTCGGTTGAACACGCCCGTATTTTCAATATCGAGTGTAACCAAGCCGTTCTCGTCCGCCGACCACTTTATACGCTCGGGGTGAACGGGGCATTTTTCAAGGTAATTTTCCACAGACTGCTTTTTATTCTTCATTTGCTGTTTCAACCTTTTTGCGTTTCTTCCAAATCGAGAACATCAACAGAGATACAATAACCAGAGCGAACACCACAAGACTGCTGAGATTTGACGCCCATGTCGGCAGACCGCTGAGCACGCCGGAGATGTCAACCAATTTGTCAATTCCGAATACCGCAAGCAGCGCAAGCAATATGCCCACAAGACCTTCGCCGGCAATCATGCCCGAGCAGAATAGAATGCCGTCGTTGATTATTGCATTCTTTTCCTTTTCTTCGCGCTTCATCTTGTCAAAAATAAGTCTCACTACGCCGCCCACCATAATGCATGCATTAAGCTGAACCGGCAGATACACACCGATTGCAAACGGAAGAACAGGAATGCCGATAAGCTCGACTATAATTGCGACAAACGCGCCGACAAATACCAGATTCCAAGGCAGCTTGGCGTTCATTACGCCCTCAATGATCATCTTCATGAGAGTAGCCTGAGGTGCTGCAAGCTCCTCTGAGCCGAAGCCCCATGCGCTGTCAAGCAGATAAAGAGTACCGCCTATTGCAAATGCAGAGGCCACAACGCCTACAATTTCGCCAATCTGCTGCTTTTTTGGTGTAGCTCCAAGCAGGTAGCCTGTTTTAAGATCTTGTGAGGTATCGCCGGAAATAGCAGCGACAATGCAGATAATGGAGCCGATAGCGATCGCCGCAGTCATACCCGCCGCGCCGGATGAACCTGTGACCTTCAGTATAATGGTAGCGATAAGAAGAGTGGCTATAGCCATGCCGGAAACAGGGTTATTGCTGCTGCCCACAAGACCTACCATTCTGGAGGAAACCGTGGCAAAGAAGAAACCGAATACGACAACTATCAGCGCACCTATGAAGGATACGGGAATAGCAGGAATGAGCCATACTGCCAGCGTAAGCACCGCAATAGCGATAAGAACAACCTTCATGCTGAGGTCGGCAGAGGTTCTGTCCTTTGCTCCCGACTTGCCGCCGCCAATGCTCTTGAGAGCGTCGCCGAAAGTGCGGATTATGAGGGGAAGCGATTTTATAAGGCTGATGATACCGCCCGCCGCAAGTGCGCCTGCACCGATATAACGGATATATGAGCTCCAGATTGCGCTCGCTCCGCCATCGGCAAACATCTCGCCTATAGTCTGAGTGCCGGGGTATATAGTCGCATTACCGCCGAACATAACTATGAGCGGGATAAGAACCAGCCAGCTCAGCACACCGCCCGCGAACATGTATGAGGAAATGCGGAAGCCGCATATATAACCCACGCTCATTACAGCAGGATAAATCTGAGTGCCGATTTCGCCCGCAAATCCCTTGACCTTCAGTGAAATCTCGCTGGGGACAGCCTTAAGACCGTCGATAATAAACTTAAATGCTGCCGCAAAGCCCATACCTGCAAAAACAGTGGAGGCATTTGCGCCGCCCTCCTCGCCTGCCAAAAGAACCTCGGCGCACGCTGTACCCTCAGGATAGGGCAGCACACCGTGCTCCTTGACGATAAGCGCATTGCGGAGCGGAACCATAAAGAACACACCCAGCAGACCGCCAACCAAAGCTATGAGTGTGATCTCAAGAATGCTCGGCTTGTCCATAATGCCCTCGGACGCCCAAAGGAACAGCGCGGGGAGAGTAAATATAGCGCCGGCCGCCAATGATTCACCCGCCGAACCGATAGTTTGAACTATGTTACTTTCCAAAATAGAGTTTTTTCTCATTACAACTCTGATAACTCCCATTGCTATAACAGCCGCAGGAATTGATGCAGAAACAGTCATGCCCACTCGCAGACCGAGATAAGCGTTAGCCGCGCCGAATATTACAGCCAAAAGAATACCCATGATGATGGATGTCACTGTAAATTCGGGGGTCACTTTTGATGCCGGAACATACGGCTTGAATTCATTTTTACCTTCCATAGTGCCTCCCATTGCCAAACATGGCAAATTAAAAATTTTGTATGAATACAATGTCGTAATTATAACATATTTCAACAAAAAATTCAAGTAAAAATCAAAATTTAAACATAATTTTCCATATTTTTTCAAAAAATATAGAAAATTATACCACTTTATGGAAACACAGCGGAAATCGATATGCAATCAAAAAAATCTCCGCAAACGCATACCGTCTGCGAAGATTTTTCCACCTATATCACTTATCACAGAACAATGAGCCGCCTTCGCAGTCAATCGCCACTACCAGGGGGAAATTTTCAAATTCCAGACGCTTGACGGATTCACAGCCCAAGTCCTCAAACGCTATAACCTCGCAGGCTTTAATGCACTTGGAGGCAAGCGCACCCGCGCCGCCCACTGCACAGAGATACACCGACTTATTGCGGCAGATAGCCTCGCACACCTCGGGAGAACGTCCGCCCTTTCCCACCATTGCGCCGAGCCCGAGGTCAAGCATTCGGGGCGCAAAGGGATCCATGCGGCAAGATGTGGTCGGTCCGCAGGAGCCTATCGCCAAATGTTCGGGCGTCGGGGTAGGTCCTGCATAATAAACCACCGCGCCGTCCAGCTCATAGGGCAGCTTTTCACCGCTGTCGAGCAGCGACATGATTCTCTTGTGAGCCGCATCTCGTGACGTATAGACTGTACCCGAGAGCAGCACACGGTCGCTTGCGCGCAGCTTTGGCGCCCACGATTTGATTTCTGATGTATTAAAAGAATATTCCGCCATTGGTAAAAATTCCTTTCTTTTTTGAATCTTTCCTTAATTATACCATTGTGACGCACTGAATTCAATAGATTTTTCCGATAAAAAGAACTGCCCCGAATAAATCGGAACAGCTCTAAATTTCTATTTTACATTCATCACCCTGCCGATAAACACAGGCAGACTTGTTTCATCGTCAATTATCGCATAGACAAACGGTCGGTCGAGAGTTACATATTTAGTTTCGGTAAGGCCTGCGCCATAATCAACCTCTACCGCTGTAGCCGCGCCGGCCTTTGTGCCGCGCTCATTTACGCTGATATAGGTCTTGTGCAGCACCCTACCGATAAACAAATAATTCTTGTCACCAATGCCCGAAAAATCCGCATTTTCGTAATCAAATGCATTTGTCATGCCCATTGCCTTGAGCGCGCTGCTCAGTTCAGCCGAATACTCGGTTGTAAATTTCGGCAAAGCTGTGAACACCGTTCCGTATTCAGCGTTCTTCACACTCTCCACAAATTTTTCTCCGTTCATTGAGGCGATGTATTCCTCTATAGAAACGCCCTCGTTCGGAAGCATGGCCACAAAGCTGTATCCGTCGGCATACGGCTTGATGAAACCGGTCGCCTTGCCGTCGTCGATATAGCTGCTTTCACTCGAATGCATCATTTCAACTTTCTGCTTACCGTCAGCACCGTTAAATTCGCCGTTGCTAACATCGTCTTTCGTATAAGGCTTAAGCCACTCGGCGTCAAAGGTCAGTGCGTTAATAATATACATAACCGCGTCAGCCGGAATCTTGTCCAGAATTTCTTTAATGCGCCCGTCGGTATTTTTGGAAACCCAGTTGTTTATGTCTTTTAATGTACCGCTGTCAAACGGCGCGCTATAAGCGTCCGCATTATAATAATTCGCGTTTGTTTTTAGGAATTTGTCTTTTACATTCAGCCTGTTTTCATCATTTCTTAACCATACAGAATTGGCAAGTGTGATTTTGGATTTTTGGGAGCTTGGCAGATTTTCAACATAATAACTGAGATATTTGTTTAAGCTGTCAATATCCATGCCGCCCAATGTCTTCTCCATTTGCGCCAATGTTTCGCCCTCAGCGCCGTTGGCAGTCATAGCAAGAGCCAGCATGACCGACAGCGGTGATATTGTTGTATTCTTTCCGTCACCCGCACTCTGCCTGAACAAATCAATTGCAAAGTCGGCATAACCTCCGATAAATTCGCTGCCCGGACTCACGGCGGACTTTTTCGAGTCGGCGCGAATTCCATCCATCAGATCCACGGTGCTTTTTGACATGCTTCCGCCGCAGGCACAAACGCTCATCAACATTCCTGACGCCAGCACCGCGCAAATTATTCTCTTAAATGATTGATTAAAATTCATTTCTGTTCCTCCATTAATTCATTCAAAAAAGTATTTAGTTCTTTCGCTCTATCAGAGGGAATTTTCATGCATTCGCCGCCGTTTATCTGCAATATTTCGCCGAAAATTTGAATCGAAACCTCTTCATCGCCGTATTCCGCCCAAATCAGGTATACGTTGCCCTCAATTCTTTGGTTATTCCCCAACGCAGTCAAATCAAAACCTATCAGCAAATTGCAAAGCCTTTTTATATTCTTAAGCTGCATATTATCTTCGGCAGAAAGATAAATTTCACTCATATCAGACAGCGCGGTTATCCGAATACCGTCAGGAATCCGGCAGCTTTCGGCATTGCTGACGATAGCTTCATCCAAACGCATAGTATCAGAGCCGATACCGTCATTTTCATCGCCTTCTGTCATTCCGAAAGAGTCGTTTCCGCCATACTCACCGCCAACGTAAAAAGTATCATCTGACGGTGACAATGACATTCCCTGATCGGTATTTCCGAACTTATCATTTCCGACAAAATCCTGCGACATAAAAATCTTCACGGCAAATCCTACCGCAACACACACAGCAATCGACGCCGCTGCCCGGGCAAATGCCTCTTTGCGCCGCCGCCTTTGCTCGATAAGAATGCGGCTTTTGTTAAGTATGCTCTCTTTGGTTTCAGTTCTGTTTTTCATCGCCCCACCCCATTTCATTCAAGATGACACGCAGCGCATTTCTCGCCCGATATGCAAGATTCTCAATCTGCTTGCGGCTTTTGTCCATGACACGTCCGGCATCCTCATAGGACAGCTCTTCAAAATAAATCAGATGCAGCACCGTGCGAAATTTTTCATCCAATGCCTGCAAGCCCTCATTCACCGCGCGACGCCGCTCATCACGCAGCACACGGTTTTCAAAGCTTTCATATTCCGCACTCTTTTCGGCATGCTCGTCAAGTGAAGTCATGTCTATTACCGAATTACGCCTGATATAATCCACCGATTTGTTGCGCGCAAGGGTAAAAAGGTAGGTTTTCAGGCTGACCTTGAAATTATATCGGTGAGGATAAACTATCAGCGCAACGAAGCAATCTTCGGCAATATCCTCCGCAACAGAAAGGTCAGATACATAGCGACGGATGAAAAATATCAGATTTTCATGGTAAATGTCTATAACTTCTTCAAATGCACTTTCGTCACCCGCAAGAAAACGGCGGTAGCTACTTTCACCGGTATTCATATGCGGTTTTATCCTCCCTCCGATAATTATTCGTGCGACACGGGTAAAACACTTATTTTAAATCATAATTTAGCTGCGTAACGTCCACTCGAAAATCAAAGATTTTCTCGTTAGATTTTTATGGGCTTCGCTTTTTTCCTATTGCTAGTTTTTCTTGCACTTTGGTTTTGTGGTGGCTTTGCCCCCACGCCCCCACAATGGGCGCTGCCCCTTGACCCCGCCAAGAGGACCCTTACCGCCATTCAAGGAATGGCGGTATCCCCTTG
>JAQXFQ010000070.1 GCA_029005175.1 Bacillota bacterium | reverse complement strand
GCTTAAAATTTACGGCGAGCTTGAAGCGGGAATTCTCGATGATTTCATCATTCCTATAACCAACGACATGGGCACTATGGTGGTTTACGGAATGCTTACCGATAAGGTAAAAAAGATGAATATCGACAACTACGAAGGCCTTATCAGCGGTATTTTGAGCAAACAGGGCGAGGTGGAAAGCGTCGGTCAGAGTCTTGACCTTATGGAGATAATCCGTGAGATAAAGGCAGATGAAAGCCTGCTTGCACTTTTCAGAGATAGCAGTACCGATGAACTTATTTACGTTATGGACAGCGGTGCGTCTGTGTTTGAAAAAATAAACAAATACATCGAAAACTACGGTGCTCGTTCGATGGATGAGCTAAAGCTGGAAACCGTGACAATGCAGGAGGATCCGACATTTCTCTTTGAAACGATAAAGCAGTATCTTGAAATCAACTGCGACGTTGAGGTTTACCAGCCTGACGATGGCAAATCGCTGGAAAAAGAACTGTATTCACATTGCGCTTTCGGACAGAAATGGCTGATGAAGCTGTTGGTTAAGATGACCAAATTTTTCATAAAAAACCGCGAGTCGCTGCGCCTTAGACGAACCTATATTTTCTCGATAGTGAGAAATATTTTCCTGCGTGTCGGTCACAATTTTGAGAGCGAAGGTCTCATCGACAACTATCGCGACATTTTCTTCCTGACCAAGCCGGAGATTTTTGAGGCGATTCAGAATCCGGAATTCAGTGTTGATTTTAAAAATCTGATTGCCGCGCGCAGGGCGGAGTACGATACAAATTCCGAAAAGACGATTTACGAGCGTATGTATTTCTACGGGGACGTTACTCCCCAAAACATGGTGCCGATTTTCAGCCGGCAAGAGGTCGCAGGCAATAGTAGTATTCTGCGAGGTGTGGCAGGCGGAGGCAGTGTTGTGACAGGCACGGTCAAGCTTGTAACCGACCCAAAGGATGCGGATGTCAAGGGCTATATCCTTATGGCAAAGCGCACCGATCCCGGCTGGACAGTGCTTTTCCCTATGGCGGATGCTATAATCATTGAGCGAGGCAGTGTGCTATCGCACTCGGCAGTCGTTGCGCGTGAAATGGGTCTCACACTGGTTGTGGGGGTGAGGGGGCTTACGCAGATTGTCAAGGACGGTATGAGAGTCAGGGTTGACGGCATAAACGGTACGATTGAGATTCTTGACGGTGAATAACTTTCTTAAAAGGAGACAAAATTCAATGAGCTCTGATAAAAAATTCTCATTTATCAGATACGCGAACTGCTGGGAGGACAGCGAAATTCTTCTTGAGGCACTTGACATAAAAAAGGGTGAGGTTGGATTGTCGATAGCTTCGGCAGGCGACAACACGCTGGCAATGCTGCTGTGTGAGCCGCAGAAGGTGTACGCGTTTGACCTGAATAAAACCCAGCTTTTCTGCATGGAATTGAAAATGGCGGCGTTCAGAAAGCTTGAGTACGACACAACTTTGGAATTGCTAGGTGTGCGCAAATCTTCCGACAGGCTGAAGCTGTATGAGGCTTTAAAAGGCGACATGTCCGAGGAAGCGCGCGCGTATTTTGATGAAAATCCCTCTATTATCAGACGTGGAATTATCCACACGGGCAAATTCGAGCATTATTTTCACCTTTTCAGAAAATATGTTGCGCCGTTGTTCTGCTCAAAAAAGAAACTGGCAGAATTTTGCGGTCTGCAATCGCTCAACGAGCAGAAGGCGTTTTACAATAAACACATAAACAACAGGCGTCTGAATTTTATCTTTAGCCTCTACTTCGGCAGCAGCGTCATGGGTGCGCTGGGGCGTGACAAGAGTTTTTACGATTACGTTGACGACAAGGAAAACAGCGGTCTGCGGATAAAAAAGCGTTTTGAGTACGGCGTTTGCAACACTGTCAACAGAACAAATCCATACCTGAACTACATTCTCCGCAATAATTTTACTGCCGAAGCCCTGCCGCTCTATCTGAGAAGGGAAAATTATTCCATTATCAGAAATAATCTTGACAGGGTGGAGCTGCTGCATTGCGACCTGATGTCGCTGCCCGATATAAAATTCGATTTTTTCAATCTGTCGGATATTTTTGAATACATGAGTGATGAGAGCTTCGCTGAAAATATCGCAAAGCTCGGGGAGATTTCCAACATCGGCGCGCGTGCCGCATATTGGAATATGCAGACTACACGGCGTATCAGTGACGAAAAATGGACGCTTGACGAGGAACTCTCGAAAGCCCTTTTCAGGCAGGACAGAGCCTATTTTTACAGGGATTTTCTTGTGTATCGCAGAGGGGGGTGACGAGGCTTTGAGCAGAATTATTTCCGAATTTGACGCGGTGTGCCGTGAAAACTCCGACCGCACAGCTTTTGTATTTATACGAAACGGTCATATGGTGAACAAGACCTACCGTGAGCTGGCTGAGGATATGCAGTCGAAAATTAAATACCTTCTTAAATGCGGAGTGAAATACGGCGACAAAATCCTTGCCTTTGCCAATGAATCATATGAACTGTGCGTGTTTATGCTGGCATCAATGCGTATCGGTGCGTCGATAATGTATGTCGACATATGGGCCAGGCAGGATCGCCTGAGAAATGCGTTTGCACAGTACATGCCGGATTATGTGGTGGTTTCCCGGAAAACAGCTAAATTCAAAATGTTTTTCCGGGAAATTCACAAGATAAAAAATGTGCTGTATGTAGAAAACAGTGACGAAGCCTTCGAGATTCCCGCTGACCTGCGGCAGGCCGATGACGATACCAATGCGCTGCTGACCATGACAACAGGCTCGACAGGAAAGCCGAAAATTGCTATAAGGACACACAGACATCTGCTTGAGCAGCTTAAGCTGGTCAGCATGAACCTTGACGGGAGTCTGGCTCACGAGTATGTGCTCACCACCTCATACATGTATGTTTTTGCAAACATTCTCAGCGGCTTTACTACGGTGCTGACACAGGTCAGGCTGGCCAAGGATTCAACAAAAACTCTGGAAAATAAGCTTAGGCGGTTTGAAAACGTGCCGGTGAGCATGATAATCACTTCCCCTGATTTCTGCCTTAAGACGCGGAATATTTTTCCCGATCTCAAAAAGGTGTATTTCGGCGGTGCCATACTCACGCTCAACGAGGCGAAAACCATTGTCGAAAACTACGGCGATGCCGACATTGAATATATCTACGGTGCAACGGAGTGCAATCTTATAAGCAAGGTCAGGCTCAGCAGCTACATCGACCGCCTTGCAAATGATGTAATTTCAGTTCTCGGCAGGGTTGTGGATGGTGTTAAAATCAAAATCGGCGAGCACAATGAAATTATGGTAACAAGCGGCGCATTGCTCGAAAGCTATTTGAATGTTGACTGCTGCGGCAATAAGAGCGTTGACGACGATAATGTAATCTGGCACACCACCGGCGATGCGGGCGAATACAAGGACGGTATGCTGTATTACTTCGGCAGAAATGACATGTATATTCCACTCGGCGGTAACGGGAAGAGGGTATACAGCTCTCAGGTCGAGCAGAATCTGATTGTAAAATTTGATTTCATAAATAAATGCGCTGTAATATGCAAATCAAATAAGCTTTATCTTTTTGTGGAAATCAAAAAAGGTAAAAAATACTCGCCGAAGAGTGTGATAAATTATTTGTGTGAAAAATATGGTATCGAACAGATTGAAGTCAAAAAAATGAGCAAAATTCCGTGTGATGTAAAGCATCATACAAAGATAAATTATACAAAATTGAAGAAAAAAATAAAAGGATGGTAAAACCAATGAATTATTCAGTACATGACGTGATAGAGGCAAATTACGACAAGTTCGGCAATGACCCTTATATCTATGAGTACAGTGCAGGCGGCTTTGTACCTCATTCCTACAAACAGTTCGCAGATGATGTGCACAGCTTTGCAGCGTATCTGCAAGGTCTTGGCCTGAGCAGCAGCCATATCGGAATATATAGCGAAAATTCCTACGGTTATATGGTAGCCGACGCAGCAATCATGGGATATGTGGGTGTTTCGGTCTGCATGTCTAAGGATTGGGAGTTTTTCGATGTCAACAACGCTGTCGGTTACATAAATCTGAAAGCATTGATTTACAGCGAAAAAAAGTCAGCAATCGTCAATAAAATAAAGGAAAAATATCCCGATATCATTTACATTCCAATGTCTGAGGTCACGCAGACGAGAGACTGCCGTGTAACAACCAGTGAAGTTGATACCTCTTTATGCTGCAAGATAATATTCTCATCGGGTACAACAGGCATGCCCAAGGCTGTCATGCTTTCACAGAACAATATGTTTTCCGGCTGGGAAAATCTCTATAAAAGAGCTCCGATGAATCACAGCGACAGATGCTATCTTTTCCTCCCGCTCAATCACACATATGCCTCGGTATGTACGTTCCTTTACTCCATGATTTCCGGTATGAGCATATACCTTTGCAGCAACGCGGCGAATATCATGAAGGAACTGATTATGGTGCGTCCCACCGTGTTTTGCTCCGTTCCGCTTATTCTGGAGAGGATTTACAAGGCATGCTCTGCGGGTGCTTTGAATCCCAATGATATAATGGGCGGCTGCATAAAATATCTGTTCTGCGGAGGAGCACATCTTGACGGCGAGGTTAAGCGGTATTTCAGAAACAATAATATAAATCTGCTCAATGCATATGCGCTGTCAGAAACCTCGTCAATTCTTAGCATCGAATATCCGAATGACGATGACATGGAAACTGTGGGTACTATTTTTGAGAATATAGAGGTAATTGTTGACAATCAGGACGAAAACGGAGTAGGTGAAATCAAGGTCAGGGGCGATAATGTATTCTTGGGCTATTACGGCAACGAGGTTCTCACCGCCAAAGCATTTGATGAGAACGGCTATTTTATCACAGGCGATTTGGGGTATGTCGTTGGCAATAAACTCTATGTTGTGGGCAGAAAGAAGCGCGTTATAGTCATGCCGAACGGAGAAAATGTCTATCCCGATGATGTTGGGAATCTGTTTGAGGACATTGAACATATAACCAAAGTTAAAGTCTTTGAGAAGGACAATAAGCTCTTTGCAAATATTTATGTAAATCAGTATATTGATTGCAAGGGTATTATTGCTGAGGTCAACAGCAATCTGCCGAGATTCAGCAGAATTAAGGGTTACGAGGTAATCATTGACGCCATTGATGTAAGATACAAATAATTACAAAACAATACTTAGGAATACGCTGAATAAAGGCAAAGCTGTCGATTCCACGCCGCGAAAATCCGTCACTGAGAGGCGTGTGAATCGACTTATTCAGCG
>JAQXFQ010000069.1 GCA_029005175.1 Bacillota bacterium | reverse complement strand
TCGCAAAAAACCATATACGCAAGTTTTTCGCTCGATTTTTTTGTACACTTTTAATTGAATATTAGTATAAAACATCACTCCTGTTCCTGCCCGCAGCCGTTAAAATCTTCAAAATTCACGACATTTCCCGAGCTGTCGATAGTAAATTCAAAATTTCCGGCACGACACCAGCCGAAATATCTGCAAGTTCCCCCCGACATCAGGCAATCAAGCGACACCGCATCGCTTCCGCCGCATGGTACATCGCTGTCAGAACAATTCTCATCCTCATCATGAAAACAATATCCCTCAACGGCGAGTAAATTCATAGAAGAATCTTCGACAGACTCATACCGAATAACCTCGCCGCTGTCATCGGTGTAAACGCGGCAATCACACGCGGATTCCCATATGAAATGCGGGCAGAATTTGTGCCCGTCACGCAGACAATCAGCAGACGGTCGGCATGACGAAACCTCTTTTTTTACACAGCCGCATTTAATGACAATAAAACCAAAAGACACCTAAAACACCTTCTCCGCAGCCATCATATACAATTATTTTATAGATTTACCACAAGCTGTCAATAATCCCACATGAATCTTAAGCTTTTCTTTAGGTTTGACTATTGAAATATTAAGAGCCTATCCGTAAATAAGGAGTACACAGATTGCGCAGTCAGATTTTTCGTCATATGCTTTAAAATTTTGCAGGCACACTGACGTATGTCAAAACAATTTTAAGCACAATGACGGAAAATATGCAAGCAAGATGTGGGCTGATTATTTGCGGATAGGCTCTAAATCTGCTTATACTATGGCTTGTTTGAAAAATAGGGAGAGCGCAGCACGGTCAATTGCTCGGAATCTCAGGAGCGCGTTTTTCGTTTAGCATAACCCAGTCGGCGTTCTCTGCCAACGCTTCCCTGCCGATTTCAAAAAGTTCTGATTTGATTGCGTCACGCAGAGAGTTTGCGTCTTTATAATTGCCGGATGTGTTACGGCAACATTCATCAATTTCGATTATCGTGCGCTTGAAAATGCTGTAATACCACGCGTAACGGTCTACATCTTCATCATACCCCATAAAGCTGACCCACTCTCGCAGTATCATAGCCACAATGGGGAGCATACCTGCAACAAATACCACAACATTTTTCAGGCTGACAGAGAAAATCACATTCATATCCAAAACGTTGCTATTGGGTGATATGACCAGAAATGCTGTAAGCGCCAAAATCATGATAATTGAAACAGCCATAGCCAGAGTTGCCAAACCGTAAAGCAGCTTGGATTTGACATAGATCGGGCTTACCTTGGCGGTTTTTCTGTCTGAGCCGGCAGGAAGCACCACGTCACTTTTTCGGGTTATGGATTTTGAAAGAAAATATCCCGATTGACCGTTATGACTGATTTCTTTGATTCCGTCATTGGGAGAGATTGGGAATTCCCACACTCCGGTTTTTGCATTTTTTCTGTCCATTTGTCCGAGCCAAACATCGGCAACTTTTTTGACAAAATCCGGTGTATCAGCCCTGCTGCAGCGTTCATAGCGCGCTATGGACAGCAGGTTTATGGTGCGTATGGCCATTCTGACCCATTCCAGGCGACCCTTCTGCCGTCTGAGATAATAGTCCTGCACCTGCGCCTCAATGTTATGACTGCCGCGCACATCCCCCATGAACCAGTAGTACTGTACACGGACGCCCTCGGCAATGGCGCGGTTTGAAACATAATATTCGTGGTAACGGCGGCGTTTGACAAATCCAAACAAAATTACTGCAAGGCACAACAATGCTACATACAGCAGTAGTGCGAAAATACTTTCATAGAAATCGGAGAAAACATTCAGGCAGATATAGGAAATGCCCGCCAGTGCAATAATTAGCTTGCCAATCCTGTCTCTGCGCCGTTGGTAAAAGATAGCCAGTCTGTCGGCGGCAAAGTAGTATTTTTCGCAAATATCTGCTCTTTCGTTGCTTTGATTGAGCGCGCCCTGAGCGTCCAACTTATAGTTGTCTTGGCTGATCCAGTCTTTGTGCTTCATTACATTTCTGTTGTAATCATCAATGTTCTTTAGCTTTTCCTCGAATTTTTTCTTTCTTATTTTTCCGTTTTCTTTTTGCCAGTCTTTCGCAAATCGCTTTGAGATTTCATCGTCGTTAAGTCCGTTTAAACTGAACCAGTTTTCACCGGTTTCCAAAAGTGGCTGCGGAAAAACACTGCGGGAGCGAAAGAAGTTTTTACTTTCAAACGATGCGTTTTCTCTGGGGGCATAGATGTGATAGATTGGTCTTGTTTCGGGAATGGTGATGCCGGAGAAGCAATTGCTGCGATATGTAATGCCGTGCAGCGAGTCCCTGACCGCCGCACCTGTGCCGGCTTTGACCATAGGACTGACTAATCCGTCCCACAGAGCAATGCCGGTGTAGCTGTTGTCCGATACAAAATGGGCAGCTTCGCTGAACTGAGTGTCATCGTCACCGATTTCGGGAAGCTCATATACAAAGAGACAGTGCGCTTCGTCGTCCATGAATCTTTCAGCCTCCGCTTTTTCTTGTGCGGTAAAATCGGCTATACCGTCGCCGCCCTTGCGGTTGAGAAACTTCTCACGCTTCATCGGCAAAACCACGCCGTATTTTAAGCCCATTTCCACAGCAACTTTGGTTACAAATTGATCCGCTCCGGCAGCAAGAGAAGTGAGCAGCGCAAACTCGGTATGTGGATATTTATTGCTCTTTCCTGTTGCCTTGTCGATACCGGTGATTTCTGATATTACCCTTTCGACCGCCTCACGCAGCATGATACCGTCTTCGCCGTTGCAGCGTATGTTGCGGTGACCGGTCACGCCAATGAATACGGGCAGCTTCTGGGATTCGGCAATATCTGTAATCAGATTGTTGTTCATTTAACAATTACCTCCTCGTACGATTGTATTTTTTAGATGACAATTAATGCAATATAAAATTATTATATCGCATTACACAAATAAATTCAAGTGATTTTGCAGTTTTTGTAGAAATCAGTGACACACTGAATAATAAAAGCCTATCCGCAAATCATCAGCACATATCTTGCTTGCATATTTTCCGTCATTATGCTTTAAAATTATAAATGAGCGAATATGTAAAATTACACAATAAATCATAATTTATCTGATTGACGTCCACTCGAAAATCAAAGATTTTCTTGTTAGTTTTTTTATGGGCTTCGCATGGGTGCATTTTTCTATTGCAAGTTTGTCTTGCACTTTAGCTTTGTGGTGGCTTTGCCCCCACGCCCCCACGAAGGGCGCTGCCCCTCGACCCCGCCAAGAGGGCCGCCGCCATTCAAGGAATGGCGGTCTCCCTTTGGATTCCCGACGTTGCGTACTCTATGGTAAATTATCATTTATTTGTGTATTTTGCCACTTATGTTCATTTATCATTACATAAAAATATATCGAAAAAAGCTGCCGCAATGCGATTTTTATTCGCTTATTGCGGCAGCCCACTTTTTATGTATCAGATATTTTTTCCGATTTCGTATGCTTTGGATTTCAGTGCGTCAAGGTCGGAGTCTCCGCCTGCGCAAATTACAGCCTCGGAAACAAAGCCGTTACCTGTGAATACATTCACATAATTTTCCTGCGCGGGTATATATTTAGCATAATCCTGCGGCGCACCTTGAGAATAAATCGTGACCAGCTTTTTGCTGTCTGTGAATTTCAGACTGCGGTCGGCGTTCTTGAGACAGTAGTGGCGGTTCATGAACGACATCATCTGACCGTCGGGCTGCCCCATATACATGGGCGCGCCCAATACCAGCGCACCGGCCTCCTTTAAATCTTCCCAATACGGCTTCAGCTCATCGTCGCGCACGCAGAAGCAGCCGTTTTTGCGGCAAATTTCGCATCCGTGGCAGCCGAAAAGCTTCATGCCGCCCACATCATACACCTTGACCTCGTGTCCCGCGCTCTCTGCACCGCGGATAAATTCATCAATAAGCATTGAGGACACCGCATTGGCGCGTCCGCTGCCCTTGACTGCAATAACCTTCATAAATGTTACCTTCTTAAAAAAATTAATCTTCGGCAGAGTTATCCTCCGCTGTTTTTATAATTTTGACATAAACCACGCGTTTTGGAGTAGCTTCCGAAACTGAAATGCGGAAGCCGTTGAAATCGATGCCTTCGCCTACTGACGGAATTTTGCCCATGCGCTCAGTCAGCCATCCGCTTATGGTGACAGCTTCGGTTTCCTCATCCTCATCAATATTCATTATATCAAACACCTTGCTGAGTGAGGCAACGCCCGAAACAATATACCCGCCGTCGTCACAGGGTTCAATCTCTTTGATTATTTCATCATTTTCATCCCAGATTTCGCCCACAAGCTCCTCGAGAATATCCTCCATTGTGATAATACCCACCGTACCGCCAAACTCATCTATTACCACCGCCATATGGCAGCGCGCGTGCTGAAATATTCTGAGCAACTCGGAAATCTTAGTGTTTTTGGGAATATATTCCACCGAGATAAGCATGGATTCTATGTTTATCGTCTTGTCAAAATACATTTTCTCGTAAAAATCACGCTCGTGCAGCACACCGATGATATTATCAATCGTTCCCTTGTAAACAGGTATGCGCGAGTAGTGATTATTTTTGAATATAGAGGCGAATTTTTCGGGAGGTGTAGATACCTCCGCAGCAAGAATATCCACTCTCGGCGTGAGAATGTGGATAACCTCAAGGTCGTTGAATTCAATAGCCGAGCGAATCAGCTCGCCCTGATTTTCACCGATACCGCCCTCGTTCTGAGCCTCGTCAACAATGGTAATCAGCTCGTCGTCGGTTATTGCGCTGCCGCCCTTAACATGAAAAATCTTTACAACGGCCTTTTTCCACTGGGCAAAAAGCCAGTTTATCGGAGTGAGAATTTTTGAGAGAATGTAAATAAACGATGACGCAAACATCGCAAAGCTCTCGGGAGCCTCCTTAGCAAGGCTCTTTGGAGTAATCTCACCAAAGATAAGCACCAGCACTGTCATGATAAACGTCGAAACAGTAACGCCTGCGTCGCCGAACATGGAGGTGAACACCACCGTTGCAATTGACGACGCGGCGATATTGACGATGTTGTTGCCCACAAGAACAGTGGAAAGCAGATTGTCAAAATTTTCGGTCAGCTTCAGTGCGCGTGAGGCCTTTTTATTGCCGTCGGACGCCATATTTTTCAGACGGATTTTGTTCACGCCCGAAAATGCCGTTTCGGTGGCGGAAAAGTATCCCGACATGACCATCAGAAGCACCAGAATTATTACCTGGGAATTTATTCCCTCCATATCAGCTTCAATCCCTTCATACTAAAAAGATTCTTATATAATAACACATGATATGAAGAAATGCAAACGGGCAGAATATAAGGTTTCACTGTAAAAAATCTCTTATTTTACTGTTTCGAGATAAGCCTTTTTGATAGTAACATCCTTCAGCGGCTTATTGCTGCTGTCAGTTTCGACGCCTGCGATTTTGTCCACAATATTTAATCCCTCATAAACCTGACCGAATACAGTATGTCCGCTGCCTGTTATGCTCTTGAACTGACCGTCGAGGTAAGCCGTGCCGCCGTATTTTTCGTAAGCCTCGGCAGCCCATGACGCTCCGCCGTTCGACTTGAAGCCGTCAGCGTTAACGAGCTTGCTATAGGTCGGGTTCTTGGTCTGCACGATGAAGAACTGACTGCCGTTAGTGTTGTCTACTCCTGTGTTGGCCATTGACACCGCGCCGCGAATATTGTAAAGATTGCGGTCAAATTCATCCTGGAATGTTTCGTAGCCGTCGAAGGCACACTCGCCACCCATGCCAGTACCTGTGGGGTCACCGCTCTGAATCATAAAATCATCTATGACGCGGTGGAAGATAATGCCGTCATAATAGCCGCTTTTGATAAGCGTCTTAAAATTCTCCACAGCGGTGGGGGCATACTTGGGGAAAAGGCGAATTTTGATAGTGCCCATTGAAGTTTCCAGCACAGCCACTTCCTCGCCCTTTGACGGCTTTTTGAGCTGCTCGCCGTCAGGAGCCTTCTCATAATCGGAGGAGGCCGGATATACGCCTGCGCCGAGAGTTGACGACATGCTGTCGTCATTTACGGTATAGTCGCTTTGATTTCCGCTTGGATTTTCCAAAATAAGAACGCAGATAATGACTATGACAAATGTCACTACTATGCTTCCCACAATTATAAGAAGCTGAGTGAGCCTCTGCTGACGCTCCAGTTCACGTCTTTGCGCCACAGTGAGCTTCTTTTTTGAAGCAACAGAGGATTTGCTTTTTGATGACGTGGATTTTGCCGCATTATTTTTGGCAGCGGTGCCGGTCTTTGCGGCATTATTTTTTTTATTTGTGTTTTTCTTGCCTGACATAGTGTGTTGCTGTTCCTTTCATTATAATATCAGAAAAATACAGTCTGATAAAGTGATGTGTTGCGTATAACGGCGAATGAGATTATTATTACCAGCACCGCGATCCCCCACGGAATAGTTATATTGGGGCTGTAGGGGCGGTACGGGCGGCGAACAAGCGATATAATAAGCCTTACATAAAGATAGATAAACCAGCACAAAAGTGCGATATACAGAGGATTGTAATAAATCGCGGTGAGAATATCCCCTCTCAGCAGGGCAAGAGTTGCCCTCGTAGCTCCGCACGATATGCAGTTGACTCCCAAAAACAGCTTAACGCTGCAGGGCGGAAACAAATGGGAGAAAAAACCCGGGTTGCTGCCCACGATTAAGCCGCCAAATAACGCGAGCAGCGGCAGTGATACCGCCACTATAAAAAATTTGCGGTAGATTTTATCGTGGGTCAGCATGTATTTGAGATAGCTTTGCTTCATTATAAATCACTTCGCGGTCTTGGCAGGCTTGGACGCTTTTTTATTGGATTTTTCCTCTGCTTCAACCTCGACCTCAACGTCTTCCTCATCTTTTTCAACAGGCGGCTGGTCGCTTGTGCAATGAGGGCACTTTACAGCTTCTATTGCAATTTCAGACAAGCAGTAGGGGCATTTCTTGGTTGTGGGAGCTGCGGGCTGCTCAGGCTTTTTACCTATGGATGTGATTTTATTTACAGCCTTGACTATAAGAAATATCACGAATGCCATTATGACGAAATTTATTATGTCCGAAATAAACGCGCCCACCGGCATATCAAGCTTGCCGACCTTAATGGACAGGCTGATTGCGCCCGCTGCGTTTTCTGTGCCGAAGCAGTTGAGTATAGGCTGAATGATGTTGTTTGTGAGAGATGTGACCAGCCCCGAAAATGCCGAGCCTATGAGCATACCTACTGCCAAATCGATCATATTGCCCTTGAGAGCAAAGGTCTTGAATTCCTGCAAAAACTTTTTCATACAAAAATACCTCCGAAATTAATTTTATTAATCAGATTATAACACAACTATTGAAAAAAACAAATAGCAAATACATCAATAACACAATTTTTTCAACAAATTTATGTACTTTTAAGTGTATATATGATTTTATTTCCGTTTTTACCTGTTTTTTCTATAAGCTGCATGCTGTTGAGAATATTGACTGCCCTGCGCGCGGTGTAAATATCCGTTCCGGCGGCTTTTGCAAATTCAGCCGAGCCGAATTCCGACGGCAGGTCAGGCGGCAGAAATACACGGTAGTCATTGGGACAGTCAAGCGTGATTTCATCTATTATGTCGGTGGGAATGATGTCTGAGATATATTCGCCCCGGCGGGTACGCTGAATTTTGCGGCGGCGGGTGTGTACTCCGTAAACGCGAATCTCGTCAGCGCACAGCACGGGCAATCTTATGGTTAAATTAGGATGGGCGAGAAGCGGCTTAACGGCATACAGCTCATGAATACATGTAAACACTCCGCCGTGCTTAGGTGACTTTCGGGAAGATGTGACCTCGCCCGTATCATATTCGGTGTTGATAATGCGCTTCTGATTTATAATCGGATGCACCACCGTGACCCGCGCCGAATCCAGCAGCTCTGTCAGCTTTGGTTTGAATTTAATGAAATTTCGGGTTTGTATCTCAATAATCCCATGCTCGCCCACAATATCCGCGATATAGCTTCCCACAGGGATTTCATGGCGGCTGCCGTCGCTCTCATAATATTGCTTCAGCACAGCGTGCAGGGACTTTTCTCCGAGCGTTCCTATTGAGTTTTGCACTCGCTCCGATGAGGCAAACCTCAGGCATGCACGATGAAATCTATCCTTATCAATGTAATTCGTAAAAAATCGCTCATTTCATAAAAAAGTTGTTTTAATTACCTGATGTTTATGCTATAATTATTATAATAAATGATTTATAGGTTTTCAATAATACAAATGAACAAATTAGTAAACTCAAACGATAAATCATAATTTATATTGGGTGGTCAGGGGCGTTGCCCCCGAACCCCTACGATGGGCGCTGCCCCTCGACCCCGCCAAGAGGGCCTGCCCCCTTGGATTCCCATTGTTGCGTACTCTCTGGTAAATTATGATTTATTTCAACAGCTTATTTGAAAGGGATATATATTTTGTAATGTTTAGAGACACATCGACAGAAAAAATAATTGTACCCGGGTATGCGCTTCGGGTGCTGGATTTGCTTAATGCATCCGGCTTTGACGGGTATCTGGTGGGCGGCTGCGTCCGCGATTTTTTGATGGGGCGCACTCCTAAAGATTACGACATCGCCACCAATGCCTCGACGGAACAAATAGAAAGAGTATTTGCGGACTTTCGAGTGATAGAAACCGGTATAAAGCACGGCACGGTTACGGTGATTTCAGACGGGAAGCAGATAGAAGTTACTACCTATCGGGTTGACGGCACATATTCGGACTGTCGGCATCCCGACAGCGTGACCTTTTCGACGAGCCTTGAGGAGGACATGAGCCGCCGCGACTTCACCATGAACGCAATTGCATACTCTCCCCGCACGGGATTGGTGGATGTGTTCGGGGGTGCCGGAGACATACGGCAAGGTATAATCCGCTGTGTGGGTGAGCCTGACAGGCGGTTCAACGAGGACGCTCTCAGAATAATGCGCGCGCTGAGATTCGCCGCTGTACTGGGCTTTGAAATAGACAGTCAGACCTCGGAAAGCATACATCGCAACTGCGGACTGCTGGGCAAAATTGCGGCAGAGCGCATTACATCGGAATTGTTTGAATTGGTGTGCGGAAAGAACGCCGCCCATATAATGAGGGAATACAGCGACGTAATGGCGGAAATTCTGCCGCCGTTAAAAGACATGTTCGGGTTTGCGCAGGACAACCCCCACCACATTTATGATGTGTGGGAGCATACACTGCATGTGGCGGAGAATATGCCGCCCACGGTAGAGCTGCGAATGGCGGCATTGCTTCACGATGTGGGAAAACCGCATTGCAAGACTTCAGATGAAAACGGCATAGGGCATTTTTACGGACATGCCGACATCAGCGCGGAAATTGCCGGGGATATATTTAAAAATCACTTACGCACATCAAAAAGTACATCGGATAAAATTATAACGCTGGTCAAAAATCACGGGGAAACCTTTATTCCCTCCAAAAAAATAATCCGCCGCCGACTTATGAAATACGGTGAAGAAACCATAAGGCAGCTGCTCGCCCTGGCGCGCGGAGATGTGATGGGGCAGGGTGTGGACGTAGAAACACGCATTAGTGAGCTTGACGAGGCCGAGCGGCTTCTGCAAGAAATACTATCACAGGAGAACTGTCTGTCGCTCAAAGCAATGGCAATAAACGGTCACGACTTGTCAGAACTGGGGATAGAACACGGCAAGCTCATGGGGACTATTCTCAATCGTCTGCTGGAGGAGATCAATGACGAAACGCTTGAAAATAATAAAAGCGCATTGGCGGCGCGGGCGATTGAATTATATAAACAGAATAAATCATAATTTATCTGCGTAACGTCCACTCGCAAATCTTCGATTTTCTCGTTAGTCTTTTTATGGGCTTCGCATGGGCAGCTTTTCCTATTGCAAGTTTTTTCTTGCACTTTGGTTTTGTAGGGGCTTTGCCCCTACGACCCCACGAAGGGCGCTGCCCCTCGACCCCGCCAAGAGGGCTTGCCCCCTTGGATTCCCATTGTAAGTCGCTTGACTTTAGTCTACGCTAAATTATGATTTAGCAGACATATTTTATATTAATATTGGGATAGATAAACAGGAGGTTTTGTTTATGAATACAAAAAATAAATTGAAAAAAATAATCTGCATTGCGGTGGCAGTTATTGCGCTGGCGGCTGTGCTTTCTTCCTGCGCCAAGCCGTTTGCAAAGGTAGATATGGTTCGCAAAAGCACCGAAAGCGGCGCGGAAATTCCGCAGGTGCAGGGATTTATGGGCGAGGACGAGATAAACGCCAAGCTAAGCGAGATATTCACCCCCTATGCCGATTTGGCTTACAAGGCAGTTTCTGACTCCGACGGGGAACTTCAGGTGATTTATAATCTGGAAGAAAGTGAAAACTCCAGTCTGTTTAAGCCTGAATACACACTGAGCATGAGCATAGCCGACGGCGAAAAACACAACATTGACATAACCGAGGCGACTATCAGCGGAGCAAGCCGTGTGGAGTATGTTTCGCCGTCTGATATATCGTGGCTCGGCTCGGCAAAAGTTATTACAAGTACATTTGACCTGCGTGACATGGGCATTGATATTGATTTGTTCCAGATAGGCGGAAATGCCCGGCAGCAGTTTACGGTTGATCTGCTGGTCAGGGTTTATGAAGCTTTTGCAGACGGTGAGCTTGATATATCCGATGTCGCCGTTGGTCAGGACAAGGACGAGGTTTATCGGAAAGCCGTAAAGCTGGGGCTTATAGATGTATATTCAGATCCGGACGGCAATGTTTCCGACAGCATGGATTATGCCGCGGCGATGGATTGGTACACAGTGCAGAGCATGTCTTTCAAAATGCTGGAGTGCATTGAGCGCGATGTCTACGGTCGGCAGAGCGAGAGCGTAACAGGCGGCGAGTTCGCCAGGATGATCGAGTTTTTCTGCGGTGTATACATGACAGACTATGACAGCGACTCGGCGTATTCGTGGCAGGATATGTGCGCTGTTGACTTTGCCGGTGTGGCTAAAAAGGCAAAAAAGTCAGACACTGTAATCAAGCGCAGGGATGCTGCCGAGCTTATTTGGAAAATCAATCAAAACGCGCCAAGCTACAAGGTCAAGTTTAATGATAAGAATCTTCCTCAGGTAGAGGATTCGGACAGCATTTGGGTAAGGCGGGTTATGAATTACTACCTTATGAATTATTACGGCGATTCCACACTTTTTGCCCCTATGCAGAAGATGACCGTGCTGAACGCACTTCAAAACGCTCGCTATTATGTCAATTCAAAGTATAGTGACTATCAGTTTGCCAACGATTACAAAAATGTTAAAGACTACAGCAATTACGACATGGTTACACTTGCCGGTATGATTATCGATTATTTTGCCGACAGACCCGACGAGGAACGGAATGCATTTGAAATAAAGACCGTAATCAACGACAGAGATTACAATTGGTTCTATTCCCAGCAGAATACCGGCGAATATTCCGCCGTCAACTGCATGCCTTCGATTGCGACGATGGCCGCGCACTGGTACAATGAAAACAGCAAGGCCACCGTGCAGAAAATGAGAGCCACCAGTGACGTGACCGAGGGCTGGACGGCGTTTGAACTGAGGAACGGACTGGACGCCTATAATGTGCCGTACACTGTAGTGGACGCTACGCTTAAAAACATTACCGACGCTCTGGACGAGGGCAAAATAGTGCTTGCGCAATACAGCGACAGACCGTTTAGCCAATCAGGGCACTGCTATGTAATTTACGGATATAAAAAAATCGGTGAATCGGTTACATTCATCATAAACGACTCGGATTCTCTTAGCGACAGGGCGATTATATTCGGGCGCAAACGCGGCAACGGCGATGAGCTGGAGGCGAATTTTGCCATGTGGAGCATAAGCCGCTTTGTCAGCGATGTGACAGTTATCGGATAGGCTCTGAGATAATAAAACGACCGTAGAATATCCTTTATTCACAGGGATATTTTGCGGTCATTTGATTTATTTGATAATTATTTAACAATAGAATATTGTAATTTAAACTGATTTTTATACAACCATATGATAATGTAAAAAAACATTTACTTCAATAATAGATTGTGCTATAATACCTTATTATTAAATCGGCTGTCAAACAAGGCTCACGCTTTTTTGCGCACTTGAAAGACTGCCGTCAGAAACAGAATTTTCATAGTACCGTATATAATGTGCAATATCGTGAGAGGAGAATATTTTTTATGAACTCAAACAACGATAACAAAGAAAAATTAACAGAGAGTAACGAGGGAAACCTGACCGATAACGGAGAAATCACATCGCTGACAAATGATTCGGCAGATACAGAAGGCATTGAAGAAATCGAAAATTTACTTGAAATCACCAACGGCGAAATCGAGTATCCGCAGGAGAAAGTGTCGCTGGCAGACGTTATAAAATCGGCATTTAACACGGACGAAGAAACCTCAGAGGAAAGAGTTGCGGAGGACGCTGACGATGAGGTCGTTTTTGTTGCGCCCGAAAGAATAATGAATTACGTTGAGGACTATCTCAATCATTTGGATGATGCAGATGAGAGCGACGGCACAGGGAGCAGCGAATCAGCACCCATTGACCTTATGTATTTTTCCACCGGCGAAACCGATACTCTCCCCCCTGTCCACATAGACAGCGACACCGGAGAGATTGTCGCCAATGCTGTAACATCGGACGAAATCGCAGATGAAACCGAAAATCAGGCTGAAAATGAGGCTGTCGAGGATACCGATGTAGTCGAGGATACCGATGTATCGGAAGATACTGAAATTCAAGAATATGCCGAAGATGAGCCTTTCTCCGCTCAGACCGAAGATGAGACGGAATCCGATGCGCCGGAGCTGAGCTTTGATGAAGAATCTGCAGAATCCACAGAATCCGCAGAATCCACAGAATCCACAGAACATGATGAAATCGAAGAATCCGAAAATGTTGAGGAAATTAATAACCTCGAAGAAACGGAAAACACGGAAAACACGGAAAACACGGAAAACACGGACGACGCTGAGGATGAGTTTGTTCTGAGCGTTGACGATAACTCGGAAGAAACCGATGAAGTTGATTTATTTGAATTGGCAGATGTAAACTCTGAGAGTGATGATGTTTCAATCGAAGATACAGCTTCATCTGACACCGACGAGGACGTTTCTGACGAAAAAAACGCGGACGATGATGAGAAGCTTCCCGCAATATTTACACAGGGCAGCGCGGCTGCATTCGCAGTACCTGAAAATGACATCGACGGCGGGCAGTACGACGATGAGGAGGTCGCCGCGGACAAATCGGAATACGAAAGCGATGACGATGAGAACGTGCCGGCAATTACCGTTCACCGACACCGCGACACTGCGTCAGACGAAGATGAATCCGAAAGCGCAGAATATGAAGATATATTCGGCTCGGAGGATATGCTCGACGAGACGGAGGAAAAGCCGTCGTTCTTTAAGCGTCACAGCATTTCCGCCTGGGCAAGGAATAAGACTGCGGGCGGCTGGACTAAATTTGCCCTCAAAATTGCGGGCGTTCTGCTGCTTGTGCTTTGCGTCACGGCTGTGCTGTACGTCAACGGCAAGCTTGACCTGATAAATTACAAGGATGCAAAGGACTTTGAGCAATTTTATAATCTGAGCGATACTGACTATGTATCCTCAAGCGACGATGTTTATGAAAATCCCGTGCACTACAACTCAAGCACCACACTTGAGGGCTTTGACGCTTCGATGATTGACATTCCAAAGGAGGATGTAATTAATGTATTGCTGATAGGCACCGACGTGCGCGGCGGCTCATATGATGACCGAGGCAACACTGACTCTATGATACTGCTTTCCATCAACACGCGCGACAAAAATATCAAGCTGACCTCCTTTATGCGCGATATGTACGTCACTATTCCGGGGCGAGGAAAAAACCGAATCAACGCCGCCTATGCCTACGGCGGACCTCAGCTTCTTTTTGACACTCTCAAGGTAAATTTTGACGTGGATGTGGATTTATACGCCCGTGTGAATTTCGCCAATTTCAGAAAAATTATAAACCAGGTGGGCGGAATTGAAATCGAGCTTACGCAGGCGGAAGCCAGATATATGAATAAATATTCACAAAAGTACAATACCAAACCCGTAAAAGCGGGATTGCAGACGCTTGACGGCGCGCAGGCACTGTCATATGCCAGATGCCGCAAAATCGACAGCGACTTCGGGCGCACCGAACGTCAGCGCAAGGTGCTCATTGCGCTTGTCGATAAAGTCAAAAGCAGCAGCCTGACCGAGCTTGACAGCCTGCTCAATACGCTTCTTCCCATGATACAGACAAACGTGCCGAAAATGCAGATTGTCAGCCTGATGGTGGACGCTCTCAGCTATCTGAACAACGAAGTCGAAACGCTCAATGTGCCCATAAAGAACAGCTGGCAGTCGGTCAAAATACGCAATATGGCGGTGCTTTGCCCCAACTTCGAGCTTAATAAGACAGCTATCGTTGCGCACATTTACAGCACCTACAAGCTGAATGTGGAAAATACCATGTATCAGAGCTTTGAAGTGCCCAAGGGAGACGCCACGACTAAACGCAAGACTACATCCACAACCACTGCATCTCCGTCCATTGCCGAAAATACCACTACATCTGCAACCACGTCAACTCAGTCAACACAGACCACAACCACAACGGAGAAAACCTACTGGTGGGATAAAACTACGACAACTTCCGCAACCACACATTCCACCCAGTCCACAACAACTGCCGCACCAACTACCACAACCGCTCCGAAAACATCAAAAACGCAGACCTCTTCATCTACTCATAATTCCGGCGCAGACGATGATGCGGCATGATGAATAAGCAACAAAAAATAAAGACATTCCGACGCAATTTATCGGAATGTCTTTTTCCATATATATTGGGGAAAAATTATAAAAAATATTTTATCGGGTGTAGGAAATTTTACTTGACAGGGAGTGAAAAAGGTTATATAATTAACAGGCAGTGAAGTGTAAAGATTTTTGCTTTACAATATTTCAACGATATGCATTCCGAGTTTCGGCAGGAGGTGCTTCCCTTGGCAGTAAATCCCGAATTTACCGTACTTCTCGATGTCTACGGCGATATTCTCACCGAAAAAGAGCGCGATATGCTTGATTATTATTACAATGATGACCTGTCGCTGAGGGAAATTTCCGATAATGAAAATGTTGCCAGGCGCGAAAGACGTGCCTCGGGTGATGAAAATGCCCGTGAGCACGATACCATTACCCGTCAGGGTGTGCGTGATACCATTAAACGCGCCGAAGCTAAGCTGCTCGCCATGGAAGAAAAACTGGGCTTGGTGCGCAAAAACCGCGAGATGGCGGAAATAGTTGCCGAAATACGCAAAAACGCCGAAAAGGTTGCGGTGAGAGCGTATCAGATAAGGGCACCTAAGGAAATAATCACCACTGCCTCGGACATTGACACTCTGGCCGAAAAGCTGGAGGAATATTTGAAATAAACTTTTATTTTTTATGATATACAAATTTATCAGGACGGGAGATGGATATTGTGGCATTTGAAGGACTTTCCGAAAAGCTTACCGCAGCCTTTAAAAAGCTGAGAGGAAAGGGTAAGCTTACCGAAGCCGATGTAAAAGAGGCCATGCGCGAGGTTCGCCTTGCATTGCTGGAGGCCGATGTCAACTTTAAGGTGGCTAAGGATTTCACCAACCGCGTAACCGAAAAAGCTATAGGAACGGAAATTCTGGAGAGCCTTACCCCCGGTCAGCAGGTGGTCAAGCTGGTCAATGACGAGCTCACCGAGCTTATGGGCGGTTCGGCTGCGCGCATTGCCATTCCCAATCGTCCCCCCTGCATCATAATGCTCTGCGGTCTGCAGGGTTCAGGTAAAACTACACACGCCGGCAAGCTTGCATATATGATGAAAAAAGAAGGTAAACGCCCGCTGCTGGTTGCCTGTGACGTTTACCGCCCGGCAGCTATCGAGCAGCTCAAGGTCGTGGGCGAAAAGGCAGGCGTGCCTGTGTTTGAGATGGGACAGATAAATCCTGTCAAGATAACTCAGGAAGCTCTAAAGCATGCCAAGGATCACGGCAACGACATGGTTATCATAGATACCGCCGGTCGTCTGCACATCGACGAGGCTTTGATGAAGGAGCTTAAAGACGTCAAGGCGGCGGTAAATCCCCACGAGATTATGCTGGTGGTTGACGCTATGACCGGTCAGGACGCCGTCAATGTTGCCAAGAGCTTTGACGATGCGCTCGGAATCGACGGCGTTATTCTCACCAAGCTGGACGGCGACACCAGAGGCGGCGCGGCTCTCTCGGTCAGAGCAGTAACCGGCAAGCCTATCAAATTCGTCGGCACAGGCGAAAAGCAGGAGGATCTGGAGCAGTTCCACCCCTCCCGCATGGCTTCGAGAATTCTCGGCATGGGCGACGTGCTCAGCCTTATCGAAAAGGCAGAGCAGAATATCGACCAGCAGAACGCTCTTGAATTGCAGCAGAAGCTCAAAACCAGCACCTTTGACTTTAACGATTTGCTCGCGCAGTTCCAGCAGATGAAGAAAATGGGTCCGCTCAAGAATTTGATTGCGATGATTCCAGGCATGGAGCAGCAGATGGGCGATGTTGAAATAGATGACAAGATGATAGACCGCATTGAGGCTATCATTTACTCGATGACTCCCCGCGAACGTGAGAAGCCCGACCTGCTCAACGCCAGCCGCAAGCGCAGAATCGCAGCCGGCAGCGGCATGAAGGTGGAGGACGTCAACCGCTTAGTCAAGCAGATTGAAATGATGCAGAAGATGTTCAAGCAGGTTGGCGGCAAAAAGGGCAAGGGTCTGCGCAATATGATGCGCGGAATGAGGAACATGCCCGGCGGTATGCCGCCTATGGGCAAAATGCCGAAAAATAAGCGATAACGCTTGTTTTTATAGAGAAATGTTGGTTTTGCCGGCATTTCCAAAGGATAATTATTTTGACACGGAGGTGAAATATACAATGGCAGTTAAAATCAGACTTCGTCGTATCGGTTCTAAGGGCAATCCTTTCTACCGTGTGGTTGTTGCTGACTCAAGATACCCCAGAGACGGTCGCTTCATCGAAGAAATCGGCACATACAATCCTATGGTTGAGCCTTCTGAGGTTAAGATCGACGCAGAGAAGGTTAAGACTTGGATCGCTAACGGCGCTCAGCCCACAGACACAGTTAAGACATTGCTGAAAAAAGAGGGTATTCTTTAATTTTTAGAATCTTCGGTTTTCTGTATTTGGCTTACAACAAGGCAGGAGGTACGTTGGTATGAAAGAGTTGCTTGAAGTAATTGCCCGAGGTTTAGTTCAGAATCCTGACGGCGTCAGAGTGGAAGAAGCAGAACCGGCAGAGGACGGCACAATTACCTTTACATTATTCGTAGACGAAGAGGATAAAGGCCGCGTTATCGGCAAGCAGGGCAGGATTGCAAAATCCATCCGCACTGTGATGCGCGCCGCCGCAACCCGCGAGAATAAGAAGGTCATGGTGGAAATCAACTGATTTCCGCTGTGCGGTGCTTTGACGCAATTACAAGACAATCGAATTTCGGTATCATGAGGATGCAAGAAGTTGCCGTATGTTTATCATGCGGCAATCCGATTGCTCCTCTTTTGTTTTTGCGCAGAAATATTTATGTTGGTAATTTTGCGTACGTGTGGTATAATTGACTTGTCGATAAACTAATCAGAATATTTTTAGTACAGATAACAAGAATAGGAGTAATACACAATGGCAAAATACACAAAAATGGTACAGGGAAATTTTGACGATATTCTCACAACGCTGCATAATGCGGTTATGAACGGCAGTACATCTGCCTCCTACTAGGACGGCAGCGATTACTGCGACGGCGAGTTCAGGTGCGCGGTGCGTGTCTATGAGCGATACAGCTTTATGGGCGGTAACCGCGTGAGCATGTCGCTTACATTAGCAGGCTCAAACGGGCGATATTTCCTGACAGCAATCACTGCGGGCGGCAGTCAGGCGGCTTTTTTCAAGATAAATACCGTTGGCGAAGAGGCATTTCTTGATACGATTTCACATGTGCTTGACAGGCTGTGATTGAAATAAATCATAATTTATCTGCGTAACGTCAACTTGAAAATCTTCGATTTTCTCATTAGTTTTCTATTAGCTTCGCATGGGTTCGTTTTTCTATTTTAGCTTTTGGCTCACACTTTAGCTTTGTGGTTGCTTTGGCCCCACCCCCCCACCAAAGGCGCCGCCCCAAGACCCCCCCCAGAGGACCACGCCCCAAGGATTAC
>JAQXFQ010000068.1 GCA_029005175.1 Bacillota bacterium | reverse complement strand
CCTACGACCCCACGATGGGCGCTGCCCCTCGACCCCGCCAAGAGGGCCTGCCCCCTTGGATTCACATTGTAGGTGTCCTACTTTAGTTCTCTGCTAAATTATAATTTATTGTTTTTGTTCATTCATATTCAATAGCCGTAGTTAAGGGGGAGATTATAAGTGTCTGAGATAAATTATTCTGCGCTTGATTCGCATATTGAGAGCGGTGTGCCCTCTAATGTATATCTGATCTGCGGAGATGACGGGTATTTGCGACGGAGCAGTCTGGAAAAATTAAAGGCTGCCTATATGCCTGCTGTCATGCCGGAATTTAACTACAACGAGTTCGACGGCAGCACATGCCGCGTTGAGGAGATTGCGGCGGCAGTCGAAATGCTGCCTGTGATGACCGAGAGAAAAATGGTTGTAGTTAAGGATTTGGATGCGGCGGCAATCGGCGCGGAGCAATACGGCAAGCTGGAGCAGCTTTTGGGTGCGCTTTACGACACCTGCGTGCTGATATTTTTCAATGTGTCGGTTAAGTCCTCCGTCAAAAGCGGAGATAAGCAGGGCGCAATGCGCGCGCTGATTAAGAAATTCGGCACGGTCGTCAATTGCAAAACTCCCTCACCTGTCGAGATTGCCGATATTATTATGGAGAGCGCAAAGCAAATGGGAGCCGAGATTTCCCGAGGCGATGCGGCTTTTATGGTGGAAAGATGCGGCGCGGATATTACCAATCTGCTCAGTGAGCTTAACAAGCTGAATTCTCTCTGCCGCGGAAAAATTACACGAACAGCTATAAAGGAAAATACCAGTCAAAGTATAGATGTGAAAGCCTACATGCTTGCGTCAAATGTGATTCAGGGCAAACGCCGGGAGGCTTTTGAAATCATGAAGGATTTATTTGACGAGCGCACCGAGCCGGTCGCCGTGCTGGCGATAATGTCGGGCGCGTTTGTGGATTTGTACCGCGCCAAGCTTGCCTCGTCATGCGGCAAAAATGCCGAGGATATGGCGGAGCTTTTCGGCGATGAATACAAAGGCAAGGAAAAGCGGCTGAGCTTCTCATTTCGGGACTGCCGTAGGTATTCACCCGAGCTGCTGCGGAGATGGTGCGTTAAGCTGTACGAAACCGACGCGGCTCTCAAAAGCAGCAAGACAGACGGCAGGATTCTGATGGAGCAGCTTCTCGCAGAAATGTTCCTGACAGCGGAGGCGTTCAGATGATAAAAGTAAAAGAAGCGGTTATTGTTGAGGGAAAGTATGATAAAATCCGCCTGAGTTCGCTCATTGACGGACTGATAATAACCACCGACGGCTTCGGCATATTCAAAGATAAGGAGAAAATGCAGATGCTGCGCAGACTTGCCGAAACACGTGGACTGCTGATTATCACCGACAGCGATTCGGCGGGATTTGTGATACGCAATCATCTGAAATCCTGCATTCCGCCCGAGCATATCAAGCATGCCTATATCCCCGATGTTTTCGGCAAGGAACGCCGCAAGACCGAACACTCCAAGGAAGGAAAAATCGGCGTCGAGGGCATGACCACCGAGGTGCTGACGGAGGCTCTGCAAAAGGCGGGAGTCATATGCACAGGCGGGAATTCGGCGGATGTCGGAAAAAAACGCATGATAACACGGCAGGATTTCTTTCGCGCGGGACTTTCGGGCGGAGAGGGCAGTTCAGCCAGACGCGCCGAATTGCTGGCTTTTCTGGGACTGCCTCAGCGTATGACCGCAAACGCGCTGCTGGGGGTAATCAACGATTATATGACGTGGGAGCAGTTCGAGAAGTACTTCGGCGTGTGATTTTATTCCGTTTATAAATTACAATTTGGTAAATAAACTTACAAAGCATTAATTATGGTTTACTTTTTAAAAAGTTTATAATATAATCAAGGCAGATTTCATTTGTTCGGTTCGGGTATGCAGTGGGTGATTATGTTGAAATAAAATTTAATTAAGGAGTTGCATTTAACATGAAACACAACACAATGAAAAAGACTTTGGCTTTGATTATCGCAATATCAATGCTGACGGCATTTACCGCATGCGGCGGCAATGCTAAGGACAAGAGCGGCAATACAAGCAGTCAGGAAACGCAGATAGTACACTTTGATGATGATGATGACACAACTTCGGTGGTGGAGTTTGATGATGAGGATGACGAAAGCACAGAAACCACTACGACTACCGTCACCACCACAAAAAAGACATCCACCACTACCGCCGCACCAAAGCGTGATAATTCCTACAAGGTCACAGCCAAAACATACGAGAGCAAGAACGGCAAGGTAAAAATTTCCTATCCTCAGATAAGCGGTCTTTACGATGAGAATATGCAGAACTATTATAATGCGCTTTTCAAGTCCGACTTTGCCGATTATATGAAAGACGGCTACACGGATACGTTTGAAAACACCTACCAGGTCACGTACAAGAGCAAGGATTTGCTGAGCATTGTGTTCAGATGCGGCGGATATGTAGAGGGCGGCGCGTTCCCGTCTACTTTTGCTTACGCATATACAATTGATCTGGAGACAGGCGGAACGCTTGTGCCCTCTGCTGCAATTGACACCGGCAGTGCAGCCAAGAATTTTCTTTCGGGTAAAAACTGGACGCTCACCAAAGCCGGTGACGGTGTGAGCAAATCAGACGTGCTTGAGTTTTATGCGGATACGGCTGTTGAACAAATGCAGGAGTATATTACAGAAGAAGATGTCCTCACTGTTTCTAAAAACAAAAAAGGACAGTACTCCGTAAGCGGAACAGTTGCGTGCCTCTCATATCTTGACGGCAGTGCCGCACCGATTTTCATATTGGATGTGTCTCATGCACTCGGTGATTATGTGGAGATTGAATTTAATTGAATTTAATTTTTTAAATTAAACGTCGTCCGACAGAGGTTATATTTTCCCGCCTCTGTCGGAATTGCGATAAAGGAGGAAAATTACGGCTGTGAAGCTTACAACACTTTGCTATGTGGAAAAGTACGGCAAATATCTGCTGCTGCTGCGCAATAGCCCAAAAAAGCGGGATGACCCAAGCTATGGCAAATGGATAGGCGTGGGCGGCAAGCTGGAAAAGGATGAAACTCCTGACGAGTGCGCACGCCGTGAAGTCCTTGAGGAAACAGGTCTGACCGCCGTTACTTTAAAACCGCGTGGGATAGTTACTTTTATTTCGGATAAGTGGGAAACCGAGTATATGTTCCTGTATACAGTCACCGAATTTGAAGGCGGTATGGGCAGCTGCGATGAGGGCGAGCTGTATTGGGTGCAAAAGGATCAGATATTTTCGCTTAATCTGTGGGACGGCGACAGGATATTTCTGCACTTGATGCGGGAAAATGCGCCGTATTTCGATATGAAGCTGATTTATCACGGCGACCGCCTGAACCAATGCTTCATAAACGGCAGGCAGGCAGAGCTTTTTGATGTGATGAAGCCCGATGGGACACCGGCGAATTATGTCGCAGAGAGAAGCTATGTACATGCGGCCGGACTCTGGCACTCAACTGTGCATATATGGGTAATAAGAACCAATGCAGGCGGCAAAACTGAACTGCTGCTCCAGAAGCGTTCGGCAGACAAGGATTCAAACCCGGGCTGTTACGATGTTTCCGCAGCAGGACATATAGCGACAGGCGAGAGTGTTACCGAGGCGGCTCTCAGAGAACTCAGCGAAGAGCTTGGAATTCAGGCAGAGGCAGCCGATTTGGAAAGCGTCGGCACAAGAAAGGTAGAATTTGACGGAGTTTTTCATGATAAACTGTTTTGCGACAAGGAAATCGGTCACATTTTTATTTACCGCAAACCTGTTGACGTCCAAAACCTCAAGCTACAGCAGTCGGAGGTTGAGTCGGTAAGGTGGATGGAGTTTGACGCCTGCAGAGATGCGATCGTTGAGGATACGGTTAAACACTGTATATATACCGAGGAGCTTGACATGATTGCGAAAAAATTTTAACACGCTTCATAAAAATGTGTTTAATTATTAATATTTTTACTGTATAATATTTTATGGGATTTGCAGGATTAATTTGTCGGTTATTGTTTCAATCGGCATGGAAAATATCGTCAGACGTTATTTTTTTGTGTGGCTGAATATGAAAAGGGGTAAAATTGATGTTATGCAGGAAATACTGACGGCATTCAGGGAGAAATCGGCAGAGTTTGCCAATCGGCACAGGCTCAATACAATGGAAGCCGAGCTTAAATTCCGGGGGTTGGACAACGGATTGGAGATACGCTGCCCGTTTGAGAAGTTCACCCTGGCGTTTGTTTGGATGTATCGGGGAAATCATCCTGCGGATTTCAGTCATAAAAATATACTGTCCTGCCGACTGTATTTTGATGATGAATTGCCGATATACTGCTTGCTTTACGATATTATTGACTTGCTGGACGAAAATGATTTCAGGTGCTTTTTCTTTCCGTATATAGAAAGCCTGAGCAGATTTACAAGCTGCTTTGATGTGCTGCTCTCGGCGGTTGATAAATATTTGCCACGCATAATTGCCTTGTCGGAGGATGACGCTGTCCGCAGAATGGTTATTGACAGAGTGCGGCGTGATGTATGCGCAATTGTGCCAAACAGCAGAATCTTTGAGATTTCTGAGGATGAACTTCGACTGTCGAAAGAAATTAAGCCGGATTATCTTGAAAAATGCCTTGCAATGTACCATGCCGGTGTGCGGGTGAGGTTTGGCGGGTCGGCATACAATTACTATCTGTGCGGCGATTATCGCAGAGCGCTCAAAAGCTTTTCGGCATTCAAAAGTCATACATATTATGAAAAACGCCTGATGACGTTTATGGGCGGATTGCTGGAAAGAGGAAGCAGCTATGAAGCTGTGGACGAGCGCGCAAATTCGCTGAATTACGGAATGCTCAGGCGTGGTGGTTACGGTGTTATACTGCGTATAGCAGTGCTTTGCGCGCTTTCAATGCCGATTATCCTGCTTGGGTATATGGCAGAATATTACACGACTGTATTTGTCACCACGGGGGAAAATATAATATTCAATACCGCGGTGCTGCTGAGAAATTCACTTTTGCCCTGTGTCGCTGTGAGCGCAGTCGGAACGGTATTGCTTGGATATTTTTTTTGGCTCAATCGTTATAAAATATGTTTGGGCAGGCAGAAAGAAAATGCCTTGGAGCATACGACAGCGAGCAAGTATGAGCTGCTTCGCCCTACATTAAAAAAAGCGTCAAATGTGCTTTATATTGTGAGTGTGATGTATGTCGCACTGGCGGCGTGTGATGGCTGTTCATTTGCCGAAGGAGGTCTTTACGACCGCAGAGGTCTGTTTACAATACAGGGAGTTTATTACAGTTACGACGAAGTGGACAAGATTAGCTCAGTCGAGCACAATGATCTTTTCGGAGAAACGGTAAGCTATTCGTTCAGAATGCGCGACGGCACGGTTATTGATATTCGCTGCGGCGCGCAGAACGATAAAATCGACCGTCTGAAGAAAATTTGGGAAAGCAGGAAAATTGAAATAATTTCTCAAAAATAAACTTTATATATAAATGAGCTGAGATGTAAAATTGCACAATAAATGATAATTTAGCATAGAGCCAAAGTCGAGCATTTACAATGGGAATCCAAGGGGAGACCGCCATTCCTTGAATGGCGTCGGCCCTCTTGGCGTGGTCGAAGGGGACACCGCTATTCCTTGAATAGCGGTTAAGCCCATCGTGGGGGCGTGGGGGCAAAGCCACCACAAAGCTAAAGTACAAGAAAAACTTGCAATAGGAAACAATGCGAAGCACGTGGAAAACTAACAAGAAAATCTTTGATTTTCAAGTTGACGTCAATCAGTTAAATTATGATTTATCTTTACAAAATGCATACATATATTTTTGTTGACAATAATATATTTGGTGTGTTAGAATTAAAACCATAAAGTGTGCGCTTCAATTAATCGGTGCATATGAAGAAAGGACGGTCATTTCACATGAGCGAAGAAAATTTTGATATTTTTGATGAAGAAGAAGTAGACAGCCTGGTTTACCTCAGCGACGAAGAGGGCAACGAAACAGCTTTTGAATACCTTGATTCCGTTGAGTACAACGGCGATGAATATGTGGTGCTTATTTCTGCTGACGAGAGCGAGGATGAGGTCGTTATTCTCAAGGTAGAGGAAACTCCGGATGATGAGGAAGTTGAGAACTTTATCAGTGTTGACGATGAAGCTACTCTGAACGCCGTTTTTGAGATATTCAAGGAGAATAACAAGGATTACTTCAACTTTGTTGACTAATACAACGCTATAATCAAAAAGTATTATAAAATAAAAAAATCTGTGCTTGTCAAAAGAAATAAGCACAGATTTTTTTGTATTGCTGCAATTATTCGCAGTATTCGCCGTTGTAATTGACCAGTACGGCACTCTCAACACCGGGAATATTGTAGAGCTTTTCGACAAAGTGTTCCTTGATTGCAACGCTCTTTACCTCGATAATGGTTTCAACGCCTGATTTGCTCACTGTTCGGTTGCGAACCTTGCCGTTGATGGATTCAATCGCGCTGTCGATTTTGCCTGTAATAGACATGTTATATCTTACTATAACCAGATACATCTGCTCCTTGCGCTTGAGGAAACCCATTATTACGCAAATCGCGCCAATCAGCACAACGCATATCAGTGCGAATACATATTGCTTCGCGCCTATGATGATTCCCATGGATATTGCCCAGAAAAGGTACATGATGTCGATAGGATCTTTTATTACCGTGCGGAAACGCACGATTGAGAGGGCACCGACCATGCCGAGCGAGAGTATAGCGTTTGAGCTGATAGTGATGATAATCGCCGCAGTAATTACAGTCATAAGCAGCAGGGAGAGGTTGAAGCTGCTGCTGTATACAACACCGCTGAAGGTTCGTTTGTAAACGAAATAAATTATAAGTCCGACTGCTATAGCCAAAAGCAGCGTCAAAAAACATTCGAGCGGTGAACTGCTGGTGATTTGATTTAAAAACTTGTTTTTCAAAATATCATTAAATGTGTTCATTAAAAAACGTCCTTTCCGAAATAATGTGACTGCGCCAGACAGCAAGTTGTGTATTTTGACTGAGCTGTCTGCCAGCGGCTTACCGAGCGAAGCATCTGCTTTACATAATTGGGAATAAAATCGTCGTATTTCACTTCCATGATGAGCGAATCGTCATCGTACGCGGGTACTGTGGGGAGGTCGGGGTCAAATATATCTCCGGAAGCCAGACCCGCGCGCAGATTCATATCAAAGGTAAGTCTGACGTTGCCCTCTTCGCAGATAAAGACCTCACGGGTATAGTCCACCACTACCTGGGGGCGGAGAATCTTGCAGGCGTTGTCGATATATCCGATTTTCAGAGCCTTTATCGAACTGTCGTTTGACCTGTTATGCAGCAGGCTGCTGATAAAACCGAAGTTGCCATTGAGCATGCTCATGCACTGCTCGTATGTTATCGGTGACGATACCTTGGATATATAGCTGTCAAACTTATCCTTTATCTCGAATTTGATAACGTCGGGACTGAAATCGTATGTCCTGATGCGGTACTTTCTGCGATGCTCCCAGCCATCCATTTTTTGATTGTAATTGGAAAGCATTATATCGTCGAAATAGAGGCTGCGAATGAAATATTTGCCGTTGTCGCCGTGCGAGTCGTGATGCATGAATACAAGAGCACGGTTTCTGAGTTCGTGGTAGTCGGCGTATGAAATGTTGTATTTAAGCTCATGCCTGAGGTTATGACCCTTATATTGCAAATTTATGCACCCCCCTTATGCGTTTTTATAATATTCTTGAAATTCTTTTTCGCTGAGTTTGAAAGCTTCCTTGAGCTGTTTCTTAGCAATTTCAGGTTTTTTGTTGATGATATTTTTTATTATTTTTTTATTGTAGTTCCAATAACTCACCGTAGGTTGACCCCATCTTTTCTCCTGGCGCGGCATTTCGTCCTTGATACTGCTCGAAAGAGTGTCCATCAGCTTGATTACCCTGTCAGGATCAAAGGTAGTTTTGAGGTGTCTGCAATATGCTGTGATAAATTTATCGCGGAAATCCTGATTTTTCAGCAGATTACGCGGAATTGAATTGTTGCATTGTGCCAGACCGTGATAAGGTCCCAGCATATAGCGTTTGATATAGTTGTTTTCATAGGTGGATAACGTAAATGCGTAGTCTAAATCAAAAAGCATCCATCGCCATTTGCCGTCTTTTTGGTCACGATAACATCGAATATTTCCGGTGTCATTATTTGCAACATATGTCTCGAATACCCACCAGTCTATGAGCGAATCAATATCCACCTGTGAGCACACATAGTCATAATTTTTCTTAACGGTCAAGTCATTGTTCTCGCAAAAATCGCACAAAGCCAGATAATCGTCACGGTTTCCCGCCTGCTGCTTTCGTTCCCATTTTACTATATCGATTTTTCCCTTGGTCATGCCGTATTTGTTTACCAGATAATCCTCATTAAGTTTTTCGCGCAGGTAGTAAAGTCCCCAATATTTGCCGTTTATGTATAGAGCAACCGGCTGAAACTCCATATAGTCATTAACCACCGAATCTCGCGCTATCAAAGCGCAAAGTTCATCTCGCATATGGGCGAATCGCCAGTCTTGACCCGATGGACGCAGCACAAACGATGAAAAAACATCTACCGAGTTATCACCAAAAAACGGAAAATGAGTTTCATTTGCGCCGCATCTTTCAGAAAGCAGCAGAGCAAGTGACTTTTGCGGTGCTTCGCGCGAGGTTTC
>JAQXFQ010000067.1 GCA_029005175.1 Bacillota bacterium | reverse complement strand
CATGACGTCCACTTGAAAATCAAAGATTTTCTCGTTAGTTTTTCACGAGCTTCGCATTGTTTCCTATTGCAAGTTTATCTTGCACTTTAGTTTTGTAGGGGGTTTGCCCCGACGACCCCACGATGGGCTTAACCGCTATTCAAGGAATAGCGGTGTCCCCTTGGACCCCGCCAAGAGGACCGCCGCCATTCAAGGAATGGCGGTCTCCCCTTGGATTCCCGGCGTTGCGTACTCTATGTTAAATTATCATTTATACTATTCCTGTGTCTGAATCTCCTGCGGCTCGCGGCTTACTGTCACCATAGTTTTCAATATGCGGTGATCCTTTATTTTAAGTACCTTGATATGCATTACGTCAGTATCCACCTCAAACTGCGTTCCGTCCTCGGGAATAGAGCCGTACTCGGAAAAAACATAACCTCCGAAAGTATCGAACTCATCATGAGGCAGGATTATGCCAAGTGCATGCTCAACTGCGTCAATATCTGCACCGCCCGTGATCTTCCACGTTTTTGAGTCAAGCCGCTCAACATCGCTTTTTGCTTTTTCAAGCTCTTCCTTGTCAAAATCGCCCACAAGCTGCCACATGAGGTCGTTGAGCGTTACTATGCCGGTGAGTCCGCCGTATTCATCGATTACTACCGCCAAATACTGCCCGTTGTCGCGCATATTTGACATAAGCACGTCAGCTTTGATGGTTTCCGGAACAAAATACGGCTGCTTGACTGCTTTCTCCATTACATTCTTTCGGTCGCGGTCTTCCAGTCGGAAATAAATTCCTGTTTCAAGTATGCCCACCACATTGTCTACACAGCCCTCGCATATCGGGAACATTTTGTGATGGCAGTCGCGTATGGTCTGATACCACTGCTCGTCAGTTTCATTCATCCAAAGAATGGCAAGCTCGGTGCGGTGAGTAGCCAGTTCATCGGCCGAAATGTCATCAAATTCAAATACGTTTTGTATAAATTCCTTTTCGTCGGCATCAATCGTACCCTTTTCCCTGCCCTCGTCAACCATCATGCGTATTTCCTCCTCGGTCACGGTGGAATCCTCGCTGTCCGGGTCTATACCGCACAGCCTGAGAATGCCGTTAGTAGAGGCGGTAAGCAGCGTTACGAGCGGGCGGAAGAATACCGAAATCGCACTGACCGGACCTGACAGCTTGAGCGCAAGCCCCTCTGCGTTTTTCATGCCTATACGCTTGGGAACAAGCTCGCCGAATACCAGGGTGAAATACGACAGTATAAGGGTTATCAACACGACTGATATGGAATTAAGCACATCTTCGGGAATAGGTAAGCCTGTTTTCATTATGAGCTTAACCAAAATCTCGGCGAAATTATCTGCCGCAAACGCACTGCCCAAAAATCCCGACAGCGTTATCGCCACTTGAATGGTGGCCAGAAATCGCGCGGGCTGACTTGTAAGCTCCACCAGACGCTTCGCCGCCTTGTTGCCGCCCTTTGCCAGCTTATGAAGACGCGCGTCGTTCATGGATATAACTGAAATCTCTGCGCTCGCAAACACCGCGTTTAAAGCGATAAGAGCTATCTGTAAAATTATTTGCCAAATTATAGTGGTACTCAAAATATGTTTCCTCCAGAAAGTTATTTTTAATCAATTGATGGTATTGGGTAGCAAAAAGCACAAAAAGACACAGCCTGCATACTAAAGCCGCAGGTTATGTCTTATATGATACAATATTATGTTGAGTGAATTTACAAAATAAATGCAACTGTCAGTATCCGATTTGTCTTCGTTTTCCATGAAAACTCAAGCACCTCAAAGTAAAAAAATTAATATTAATATGGCACGTATTTTACCACATACCATTAAACGATTAACGACATAACTGTAAATAAATTATTAAAGCTTACATTCATAATTATTTTTATACACTTTATCATAATCCATAAGAATATCGCTGTCAAATCTCATTGCAAAATTAATACAAATCACCTGCGGTTCAAGGCAAATCCCTGTCTGCATATTATTTATTGCCATAATAACACGACTATTTTATTTCGTCGCTGCTCATATTGCCTAAAAACACTTCACTTTTCAAGGCAAATATAGAATTATTTTGAAACATCTAAAAAATCTCGAAAAAAAATAAAAAAGTGCTTGACATTTATATTGTGGCATGGTAGAATATCAGCGTTGCAGAGATCCGGGTGTAGCGCAGTTTGGTAGCGCGCTTGAATGGGGTTCAAGAGGCCGTGAGTTCGACTCTCGCCACTCGGACCATAATTAGACATCAATTTTGATACAATGTGTATCGTGATTGGTGTCTAATTATTTTTTTTTGCAAAGCTATGTAAATTCAAGGATTTCGTAATACATAGGATTTAACAAATATCATATAATAAATTGTTACCACCATTGGGAAAGCGATCCAATGGGCTTATCACGCAGCAGAAGATGCTTCGCTCGGCGATAGCACTGTTTTTTGAAAAGGAATACAAAAAAATGCGGCGGAAGCATGTGCAACAGGCACAATATTTATTCTATTAACGGAATGGTTCGTGCACGATGATTCGGTCAGGCAACCACTCCGGAGCTGCAAGAACGGGAGAGAAGATTATGAGCAACCAATCCGAAAAAAGAGTTGTGTTGCAGGCAAAAGGACTGTGCAAGGGTTATGGAAGTGGCAGCGGCCGTGTGGAAGCGCTGCGGGATATTGATCTTTGTGTATATGAAGGGGAGCTTCTGGTTATTCTCGGCAGCAGCGGTTGCGGCAAAAGCACACTTTTGAATTTAATAGGCGGTGTTGACAGTCCGGACAGCGGTATCCTGCTGGTGGACGGAAAAAATATCTGCAATTTGAGCGAGCGTGGACTGACGGACTACCGCCGGAATAAAATCGGCTTTGTCTTTCAGTTTTTTCACTTGCTGCCGGAACTGACTGCTGAAGAAAATGTGGCGTTGATTGCCGACTTCAGCGGGAAAGGGGCAGACACCGCAGACATAATGCAGATGCTGGGATTGTCGCAGCGGCTGCATCATTATCCGTCCCAGCTCTCGGGTGGAGAGCAGCAGCGTGTTGCAATTGCCAGAGCACTGGTCAAGCATGCCCGCATTTTGCTATGTGACGAGCCTACAGGTGCGCTTGATGATAAGACCGGAAAGCAAATACTGAAAGTTCTGGAACAGCTTGTGCGCAGGCAT
>JAQXFQ010000066.1 GCA_029005175.1 Bacillota bacterium | reverse complement strand
ATTGCGGAGCTGGAGGGCAGAATTGCTGAGCAGCGGCTTGAATTCGCCGTGAGCGGCGCAATGTCAGAATTCGGCGTTAAGCCGGAGCATTATGACGATGTGAGGCTGCTTGCGGCAGATAAAATAAGTGTGGCGGCGGATTCGTCGGGCGAGGTGGATTGTGAAGCGGTGCGCGGCGCAATTGCCGATGTTATCAGACGAATACCGGCCTTTGCCGATGACACTCAGCGAAGCGGCGCGGCGGGATTTACGGGACATATGGGGAATTTTGCCCGAAACGACGACGGCGCGGCAATTATGAAAAATCGGCTTAATTCGGCGAGAGCGGCGGGAAATAACGCCCTGTCGGTGTCGATAATCAGCGAAGCCGCCGCAATGGGCATTTCACTCAGATAGTTTACACATGAATAGTTTACTGATAAACAATTTTATTTGAATATTAAATCGAAAGGAATTACAAATTATGGCTAATATTACAGGAACAGGTACAACATTCAATCTCCCGAATTATGCGGGACAGCTTTATTCATCCACTCCCGCCGAAACACCCTTTCTCAATCTGATTGCGGACAAGGCGGTAAAAACCGACAATTTCCAGTTTGCGACGGGTGTTGAGTATTCCCACGCGGCGGCGGCACAGCCTGCCATCACAGAGAGCGACTCTCTCACTGCGCCCAATGCGATTTCATACGTCCGCTCGCAGAATACCAACGTGACGCAGATTTTTCAGGAGAAAATCAGCCTTACTTACTCTAAGCTCTCCAACTCGGGGCGTTTGAGCGGCGTTACGGGCAGTCTCGCCGATACGCCGGAGAATTACGAGCTGGAATTTCAGACTGCGCGCGCTCTTGAAAAAATCGCCCGTGATGTGGAATACACCTTTATTAACGGCGTTTATCAGCTTGCCGACAGCGCAGATACCGCCAACAAGACACGCGGTATTATCAACGCCTGCGGCACGGCAGTTGACGCAGCTAATGCTCAGCTTACATCGGATATTATGAATGACGCACTCGCCAAGGCTTATGCCGCAGGTGCTACATTCAGCGACACCGTACTTCTCTGCGGTGCTTCGGTCAAACAGCAGCTTACCTCTATTTATGCGGGACAGTGGGGCTTCTCCGCACCGCCTACCCGCAATGTCGGCGGAGTGAACATTGTGCAGATTGAGACGGATTTCGGCGTGCTCTCGGTCATGCTCAGCAGATTTGTCCCTGCGGGTACAATCATCGGCGCGGATATTTCGTGCATTCGCCCTGTGGAGCAGGATGTCCCCGAAAAGGGCAGCTTCTTCCGTGAGCCGCTCTCCAAGACAGGTGCGGCTGACGAATACCAGATATTCGGTCAGATGGGACTTGACCACGGTCCGATGTGGAAGCATTTTAAGATTACAAATATAGGCTAAGGCTCAGGGCACTGCGGAGGTTGAGAATTGACTTAACTGCCGCAGTGCGGAGAATATTGTGACAGGGAGCGATGTTTTTTGGAGGTAAAAAAGGTATTTGACAGTGCGGACGCCGCCGCGCTGGGATTGCTTCTCAAGCCGCCCGAATACGGCTGCGGCTGTGCCAATGAGGGCTATGATGAATCGTGGCTTTTGCGGCTTTTGGAGCAATACGGCAGTATACAGGCGGCGGCTTATGCGGGGTGCATAATGCTGGCGGAGGACAGCGCGTGCCGGCTGGCGGACGGAACGACACTGCCTGATTTGCAGGCTTATTGGCTGAGAATGGCTAAGCTGTACCGTCCGAGCGGCGGCAGGTGCGTTCAACGCGCGGATGCTCCGCCCTGCGAGGTGAGGGGGTGCGGTGATGAGCAGGCTTGAAGGCTGCGGCGGTCGGCTTTGCCGTGCATTGCATTGGCAGGCGGTGAAATTTGATTGTGTGAGGTATTCCCTTGACGATTTCGGCGGCATTGACAAGAACAATGCGGAGCTGACCTACAATCTTTGCGGCAAGATATGCTGCAGGTTGAGCGGCGGCGGTTCGGCGCACGTTGACATTCCCGGCAGATGCAGCCGCAGCTATTCAGCTTCGCCCGAACTGCTGGTAATTTCGTCAACCGCTGAAATTGAGACAGGTGATGTGATTTGCGGCGGCGGAAATTATTACCGCATTGTCGAAAAAATCAGCGACAGTCCTGCGAAATTTTCGCTCGAAAATATGGGTGAGAATTTCGCGGATGAAATTGCGATATGACGGGAGGAATTGACTATCTTTAAATTGGATAAAAATGCCCTTTCTGAAATCGTCAGGGGTGTTAAGGCGCAGGCTGAAGCGGCTTTGGACGAGGTCTGTGAGGTGAGTGCGGCGCAGATGGAGAGCAGTGCAAAGCGGAATGCGCCGTGGACTGACCGTACAGGCAACGCGCGGCGCACGCTGGAGGGCTTTACGGATAAATCCGGTCACGAGCGATACATAGGCGTGTGCGGCAATATGTTTTATTCGCCGTCGCTGGAAATGCTTTACGGGAAAAAATACGCAATACTTTACCCGGTTGTGCAGGCGGAAACGAGAGAGGTTCTGCTGCGGCTTGCGAACAAGGTGATTGCCGTGAAGCTGAGGGGAGAGTGATTTTATGACAGTGTGGCAGAGAATTTACAGCGCGTTAAAAGACGCGGGACTGCGGGTTTATCCTGCGGGGGCTTATTCGGGAGCGTGTAAAGAGCCTTACTGCGTGGTACAGCAGGCGGGGACTTATTCGGCGGGTGCTGACAGCTTCGGTCGGACGGGGTACACTATCTACTACATTCACGCATACGTCCCGCTGAGCAGCTACACCGCACTGCCCGAGCTGATTTTGTCGATTCGCGGTGTGCTTACAGCTTTAGAGCAGGAGAGAATCGTATATTTCACCGGCTTCGAGAGCATACATCAGATTGACGACAGATTCGCCGCACACACAGCATATCTCGAATACAGGGCGTTCAGCTCGAATGTGGAGTAGGTTGGTTTGATAAATGATAATTTAACATAGAGTACGCAACGCCGGGAATCCAAGGGGACTGGTCCTCTTGGCGGGGTCGAGGGGCAGCGCCCTTCGTGGGGGCGTGGGGGCAAAGCCACCACAAAGCTAAAGTGTAGCAAAGACTTAAAATAGAAAAAAGCACCCATGCGAAGCCCGTGGAAAACTAACGAGAAAATCTTTGATTTTCAAGTGGACGTTGCGCAGCTAAATTATCATTTATCACAAAGCCTATACCTATTATTTTAAATTTCAGGAGGATTTATTTTGAATAACATTAAAGGAATGCCGCTGGTAAATATTGTGGCGGCTGAAATTATTACCGAGGGCGATTCTCCCGCGCTGATGTGCTTTGAAACGGCTTCATCAGTTACGCCCGAACCCTTTGTCTCGGAGGGGGAGGAGAAGGAACTGCGCGTGAAGAATCAGATACTTGCGCAAAATTGTCTGGAGGACATCATCAAAGGCTATGACATCAAACTCAAGGATGTTGTGTTTCGCCCGGAGCTTTTTGCACTGCTGGACGGCGGCAAATCGTCCGAATTGTATTCGGGAAATGTCAGCAGATATGCCGCGCCCGTTGCAAGTCAGGTTTCAGACAGAACACGCTTTACACTGCGCCTTTACAGTGAGGAGAAAAACGGCAACGGAGAGCCGACATCCTATTGCAGATTTTCATTTCCTCAGTGCGTAGGTACGCCCGCTTCGTTTTCGTTGGAGGACGGTTCGTTTTTTGCGCCCGAATACGAGATTCACTCCCGCCCGTCAAGCGGACAGAGCGCCATGCTTATTGAGTGCATGAACTCCATGCCGACTTATATTTCTGACGCGTCGGATTTCCCGTCAAGTCCGGAAATCGGCGCAGAATTTATCGCAACTCAGGCTATGAGCGGCGTGGGCGGTATTGAGCTGAAAGCGGGCGAATCTGTTTATTGGGACGGCAGCGGCTACGTCAAGGAATGATTTTTGAGGGGGATTTTATATGAATTCACATGTGGATTACAGAAAATATTCTGAGGGACAGAGGGTAATGCTCCCCGGCTGGGAGGCTGATACCGAATTTGAAGCTGTGCTTCGCAGACCGTCGATGCTTGCGCTGGCGGCGGCTGGAGTTATTCCGAATGAACTGCTGTCCTGTGCCAGAAGGCTTTTTGACGAGGGCATCAGCGGCGAACTGCCTATGGACGAGCTTGGACGGGTGCTGGGCATTGTCGCCGAGAATTCGCTGGTATCGCCCACGCTGGCTGAGCTTGAAGAAAGCGGGGTAGGCTTGACCGACCTCCAGCTTGCGGCGATATATAACTTTGCGATGACGGGGGTTCGCAGTCTGCAGTGCTTTCGTCAGGTCGCCGAGAATAGTGAATGTGATTGCGATGTCGGTTGAATTTAATGTAAGACCCAGCGAAATCATCGGCGCGCAGGACAGCTACACCGCCTACTGCTTTGACGAGGCATGTATGTATATCAGGGGCAAAATTGCAGAGGGCTGTATTCTGCCGCCCGATATTTCAGGGGTCCGGGACAACAGGAATTTTATTGATAAATTCGGAAGCATGAGGGGAGTTGAATTTAATGATAAACGCAGGTACGGTAGCGGCGTATCTCACGCTTGATACCTCGTCGTTTGATTCGGGCATAGATTCGGCGATGATGAGCATTTCAGGCTTTGACGCGGGCAGTACGATAATAAACAATGCGGTGGAACGCATAAAATCCATGCTTGGCTCGGCGGGGAATTTCTTTCGCAATAATTTTGCAATGTCGGTATCCTCCTCCGCCTTGCTGTTTACATCTGCGTGGAGCGGAATTTCTTCGGTTGTAGGCTCGTCAAAGGCTTCAATATCGTCAGCATGCTCGGGCATTGTGACCTCGGCGTCTTCCGCACTGAGCAGGCTGCCGTCATCAGCACGCGGAATTATGGTGCAGACGGGTCAGGGCATGGTGTCGGGATTGACATCAATGCAACCGTCGATATTTGCCAAGGCGCAGTCAATCGCCAACACGATCATAGCAAAAATGAAGTCGGCTCTGGGTATCCACTCGCCTTCAAGGGTTATGCGTGAAATAGGCAGGTTTACCGTGGAGGGCATGGCTCTGGGCATAGGCGAAAATTCCGACAAAATCCGGGAGCAGGCGGCAAATGCGGCGAATATTGCAATTGACGCTATGTCTGCCGCGCCGACGCAGTTTAATTATGCGGCTGAAACTACGTTCGGCGGCAGCGGAAGCTACGGCGGAGTGAATTTTGCCGCAGGCGAAGCAAAATCAGTGCGCACAGGCTCGGGGGCAGATTTGGCGGCAATCGCAGACAAGCTGGACAGGTGCATACGACTTATGTCGCAGACCTCAACAGCGCTGGAGGTTGACGGGCGCAGCTTCGGGCGATTGGTCAGACAATATGTTTAAGGAGGGGTGCTTTTGAGCGGGATTTATCCGTTTACCATGTATTACCGCAACAATGCGGGAGATGAAATTCATTTCGACAGTGAACCCTACAGCATTTGCTCCACCGACCTGTTTGACAGCCTCTGCACGCTGAATGCCGTGCCCAGACCGCTTTCCGAGGGCTGCCGCGTTATAGGCAAATATCGCGAGTGTGATTCGAGAACTCTGAAAATCAACGTGTTCGGTCAGACGCAGGAGGAGCACAACTCTGCTGTGAACAGGCTTGCGGAGGTTATCGGGCGTGATTTGGAATCACTGACGGCGGGGCGACTGTATGTGAACGGGCAGTATCTGCTTTGTTATATCAGCACGAGTGAAAAGCAGATTTCTTTCAATTGGACTGCATGCACCGCAGTGACGCTGACCGTAACGCCGGAATATCCATATTGGTGCACCGAGCGGAAGTTTTCCTATTATGTACGCGAGGACAGCGATAATGAAACGGGAATGAAATATCCGCGCAAATATCCGTGCAGATACACTCCGGAAAAGTCGCTGAACCTGGTGAATTCGCACTATGCTCCCTGCCCGATGATAATTTCGATTTACGGACCGGCTGAAACGCCAATACTGCATATCGGCAGTATTCTGTGCGGGCTGAATGTCACGCTGAACGAGGGCGAATATGCCGTTATCAATCAGATGACGCGGGAGATATACCTTTGTAATGTGCAGGGAAAAATTGAAAATATATTTGATAAGAGAATCAAGTCGGGAGATGTGTTTGCGTTTGCGCCGCCCGGAAGCTCACAGCTAAGCTTCAACGGGAATTTCGGAATTGATATTGTCATAGCCGAGCAGAGGAGTGAGCCGTTGTGGAATTAATTCATATTGACAGCAGTATGAGGGAACTGCGGTTTATCGACAGCTTTACGAAGTTTGACGCGGCGATAAGTCTCGGCGGCGATATTGATGACAACAGCTGGATGATTTCAATGCCCGTGGAGTGCTATTCCGCGTTTCCAATCGCTACGGGCGACTATGTATGCATTGAGGACAGCGAATGGGGCGGCTTGGCTGAAAAGATTCACCACAATTCCTCAAACCGCACGGTGGAGGTAAGCGGTGTGTGCTGGCGTGGGCTGCTTCTGCGCGGTGTCATACGTCCGAATGACGGCGAAACACATTTGAAAATTACGGCGAGCGACGGAAACGATGTTATCCGCCTGCTTCTCGGCAATAAAATGAGCGGCATATTCAGCGTGAGCGAGGAGAGCTGTCCGATAGAGTATTCATATTCGTTCAGATACGCCACTCTGCTTGGCGGAATTACCGATTCTCTGGAAAAATTCGGCTGTAGGCTTGCTATTGAATTCAGCGACGGCAGGGTGATGCTCAAAGCTGAGCCTATTGCCGATTACAGCGATAAATTTGAATTTTCGGGCGATATGGACGGCGGCATGGTGTCGGAGGTGGGCTGTATGGGCGGCTGCAATCACATTCTCGCGCTTGGCTCGGGCGAAATGGAAAATCGTCAGATCGTCGAGCTGTGGAAGCTGCCCGACGGCAGCATTACCGACGACCCGAATGCGGACGGAATTCCGTCAGAAAGTGAGCTGAGGTCGTATCTGTATGATTATTCCGCAGTGGAAAGCCCGGACGAGCTGAAAAGCTACGCACGCCGAAAGCTGAAAGAATTTTCGCGTGATTCTTATTTGGAATTTACGCTGGAGGACGGTGTCTCCGAGATGAATCTCGGTGATACTGTGGGAGCAAAGGACAAGATTACAGGCTTGGAGCAAAAGCTGCGGGTGAGCGAGAAAATACTCACTATCGACAGCGGCGGCATAAGCCTGAAACACTCTATGGAAGCAATTTAAGGGGGAATTTTTTTTGAGCGAAAAGGCAATTACAATTTATACGCCGTCGGACGCAGAACCGCATATTACTGCGGATGACGACGCGTTTATCTATAACAGCATTCTCGGCGGCAGAAGCGGAATTCTGGGAGATATGACCTGCAGTGTTTCGTCGGGAAGCGTAGTGCTTGAGGGCGGAGGTGTGAGCAACCGAGGATATATTTTAAGAATTCCGAGCGGCGAGAATGTAACTCTCTCCGTGCCCGTGGGCAGTCAGGGATTAAACCGAATTGATACGGTGGTGTCGCAGTTTACCAAGGGCGCGGGAACTGTGGCCGACAAGCATGTGATTACGCTTGTCAAAGGCACTGCGGCAGAATCGCCCTCGCCGCCTGCATTGACCGAAAGCGGGCTGACCGCAGCGGGCGACGTCAACCAGGTTGCACTGTATTATGTAATGCTCAGCGGATTAGATATAGTCGGAATAGTGCATGTCGGTCAGAATCTGGTAACGGGCGATAATTCCGTGCGGCTTTATGTGCAGTCGGAGCAGCCGCAATCCCCGAATATCGGCGATCTGTGGTTCTGGTAAGGGGTGAGCGCAATGTCAGTCAAACGATACAGCGGTTCGGATTTTACTGATGTTTCAACATGCAGAAGATTTAACGGCGCTGACTGGGTGGATTTGAGCGTGGGCAGACGATACGACGGGGCGAATTGGGTTGACTTGTGGGATAATTCTTCCGGTGATTCGGGAGAAGTGAAAACCTATGTAAAAACCTATTCTATTTCATCGTCGGCGAATTATTGGGGCAGCGGCAGCAAGGACGGTCAGTATCCCGGCCTGCTTATTCAGGGCAGCCACGGCAATACGCTGTCCACCACCCGCCGCGCGATGATGATATTTAACTGCACCCAAATAGCAAAAGACTTAAACGGCGCGGAAATATTATCAGTGCGGCTCAGGCTTCAGCGCGCCAACACTGCCCACGGCAAGGCGGGAGCCGCGTCGATTTATGTAAAGACTCACGCAAATTCATCTCTTCCGGCTACATGGAAAGGAGCAGACAGCGGAAATGCAGACAGCGGTACGCCTACGATTTCACGAGGTGAAACCAAATGGATTTCATTAAATAAGTCAGTGGCGGAAAAGCTGTGCAGCGGGGATATAAAGGGTCTGGCACTCGACTCAGACAGCAACTACACCACTGCCGCATATATAAAATTCAATAAATCAGCAACCTTGCTGGAAATAACCTATAAAAAATAGAAAGGGGATAAGCTTATAGCAATCAAAACATACAGCTGTCACAGTGACGGCGGCAAAAAGCTATCGGAAAACTTTCGCGTGAGGGAATTTAAATCCCCCGACAGTGATGTGATTAAAATTGACACACGCCTGGTGAATATGCTTCAAAAAATCCGCAATCACTTCGGTTCGTCCGTTACGATTAACAGCGGTTATCGCACGGCGGCGCACAACAAGGCTGTGGGTGGAGCAACTAACAGCTATCACATGCAGGGCATGGCGGCAGACATTGTTGTCAAGGGCGTGTCACCGTTGCGAGTGGCGCAGTATGCGGAGATTATCGGCGCGACAGGTATCGGATGGTATGAGGCGCAGGGATTTACACATGTGGATACCCGCTGCGGGCGTTATTTTTGGAAAAACAGCGGCGGTAATTATCGCAAAACATTTTTGACATGTCCATACAGTGAACCGTCCGCCAATCTGAGCATGGGCGACAGGGGCGGCGGCGTTAAGTGGCTGCAATGGCATCTGCATAAAATCGGATATGCCCACATTGAGATTGACGGCGTATTCGGCGCGCAGACCAAGCTTGCAGTAAAGGATTTTCAGAGCAAGTGCGGATTGACTGTGGACGGAATTGTCGGCAAGAGGACACGTACCGCGCTCAAAGAGGAGGCGGTTTAGTGGATTTTACTCTGACAGATATTTCTCAGTTTATTGCGCTGGTGACGGCGATTACTGCGCCTGTGGCGTCGGTAGTCGTGTATTTCAACAAAAAGGTGCTCAGCCGCCTGAATTCGCTGGAGCGGTGGAACGAAAATCAGCAGAAGGATATAAATTCGTGCCTTGATGAGCAGAGACTTTTGCTGCAGGGAGTGCTGTCCTGTCTTAAGGCACTGGAGGAGCAGGGAGATTGCGAGGTGCAGTCGGCGATAAACGAAATAGAGGTATATACCATTGAAAAAGCGCATAATGGTAAAAGCAGGAGAGCTTGAAAGGAGGTGTGCGAATGGGCGCAAATTTCGACATAACAGAATATATCAGGGACGGGTATGTTATATTGATTCCCGTGCTGTATATTATCGGGAGATTCATCAAGCAAAGTGAAAGAATAAATAACAAATACATCCCTCTTATTCTTATGGGAGTGGGCATAGTGTTCGGCATATGCATATCGCTGGGCTGTAAAGAAACCCTGCTGTCGGCGATAATCAACGGCACGGTGCAGGGAATTCTGACGGCAGGAGCCGCCGTTCTGTCCGACCAGGTGATAAAGCAGATGAGTAAAAAAGACGATCAATAAAATAAAAAAAGCCGCGTCAAAACGTAGAAATTTGCGTTTTGGCGCGGTTTTTTTGAAACTATAAATGATAATTTAACATAGAGTACGCAACGCCGGGAATCCAAGGGGACTGGTCCTCTTGGCGGGGTCAAGGGGCAGCGCCCATTGTGGGGTCGTAGGGGCAAAGCCCCTACAAAACCAAAGTGCAAGAACAACCAGCAAT
>JAQXFQ010000065.1 GCA_029005175.1 Bacillota bacterium | reverse complement strand
CTCTCAGCTTTTCCTTTCGGGCTGCTTTTTCGGCTCTTTCTTCCACGCTTAATTTGTACTTTGGCATTGTTTTTTCCTCCTGTGGCTTGCTTTTTTATTTTACACCTTTTTGGAGGTTTACACAATATCCGAATGAGACTCGGCAATTGAGTCAGCCAGGATGCCTACGCTACGAAGAACAGTGACGGCATCAAAATAAACGCTCTAATCTTGACCCCAATTTGACCCCAACGCCAACGATTATAAAAGGTAATCTGAGTAACACATTTATTTTTTGCGCAAAAATGATTTCTGAAATGGGGTAAAATGTAAGTTTGCAAGAATAAAAAACACAAAAATAAATTTTATGATTTCTCATAACCCGAAGGTCGTTGGTTCAAATCCAGCCCCCGCAACCATGTTAATCACTGTTTTTTGGGTAAAAACAGTGATTTTTTTTGCGCTGTATTGGACATTTTTGCTATTTTTTATTTGTGGCTTGACCCCAGCCTGACCCCAACGCACCAAAATTATCACATCGAAATAATAACCAACCCCTCTTAGAACTTGACGTTTCTAAGAGGGATTTTTTTATGCACACTTTGGTATCAGAAAAAAATATTATAATCGTGTACAATTATAATATAGCTGAACAACACGAGAAAGACTGATTGCTTTTAAAATTTTTTGAGCAAAATATACATTTTGTTGTTGTTTTTTGTATATTTATGGTATAATAATTTCATATAGTTGCATAAATCGAGATTAGGAGGTTATTTCATGTCAACTTGTCCTGCATGTAAGAAAAATAAACTTATCCGCGTCGGTGATACATATCAGTGTAAAGATCCCGAGTGCGGCCTTATCCGACAGATAAAGACTCCCAAAGCCCAGAAGTGGCTTCTGAAAATCGCCGACAACGAAAAGGCGTACTGGCGGCGCGTTTTCTTTGACGACCTGCCCACCTTCGTTGCGCACGAATACCGCCGTCTGTGGCTGATGGCGCGGCGTCCGAATGTATTCTGCATGGTCTACCAGCTCAAGGATGTTTGCGAGGTCATGCTGAAATTCCCCGTGCTGTGCGCGGCGGCGTATCTGCGTGACGAGGAAATCGACGGAAAGCTGATAGAAAAAGCGCCCTCAATCGGCGACTGGCAGTCGCTCTGCAATTTCATCATCGGAAAACGCGGCGATCAATACCGCTATGACCTGCCGAAGTGCCTGCGCAAAATCCTCGAGGGAATCAATGAGGTGTTTGTCAATAATAACGTGTCGAATTACCGCAACGATTATCTCGGTCACGGCGCGATGGGCTTTGAGGATAATCAGGAGTACCGCGATTTCGGCGAGAATCTCATCGTGGAAATCTCCAAACACCTCGGCAAGGTGCTGTCGTATTACGAGCAGCTCAGCGTCACGGTGGGCGGCGTGGAATTCAAGGGCTGGCGTGTGCCTAAAAACATCGACGGCAAGGCTGAACCTGTGCTCCACATCAAGGACAGGGAAATCTCGCTTTCCCCCTACATCGTAAATACCGAAAATTACGGCGTGCTGTTCTTCGACAATTATTCCTACGGAAAGAACAATCAGACGGCGCAGGGGCTGAATTACATGACAGGCGGCGGGCGCAAGCGGTTTGTCGCGCCCTATTACTGCGAGCTTTACAGCCGAAGATTTGGAAATGTTATCAAAAAGGTGGACGAAAACGCACCTGTGGACGGTGATACTATGTTAAAAAACTCGAAGAGCGCGAGTCGAAGGCGGACGGGAAGCCGCATATCTATGAAAAGATGCTTTTCAAACGTATCATTGACTTCTGGTATGTGGACTTGTTCAAGGCGATCATGAACCAATACTCGCCCAAGCCATGCAAGCTATGCAGAAAATTCTTCCTCCAAGAGCCGGGGCTGACCTATGAATATTGCACCAACATCGTGCCGGGCGAGACCGAGAAGACTTGCCGTGACGTCGGCGCGACTGTCAGTTTTCAGTCGAAAATCAAGAACAACCCTATCTGGTCGATCTATCAGCGTGCCTACAAGAAGTACCGTGCCCGCATGACTAAGGGTACGATGACTGGCGACGAGTTCGGGGATTGGGTGGTAGAAGCGGAAAAGCTCCGCGACAAAGCTCTGAAAAAGCGTATCAAGGACGTTGATCTGGAAGAGTACGAGCGGAAGATGAATCCGGTGTGAGGACGTTTTCTTTGATTAATGCGGTGCGGAATTTGAAGCAAAA
>JAQXFQ010000064.1 GCA_029005175.1 Bacillota bacterium | reverse complement strand
GGGGACTTAATGATTCCGGCGGCTGACAGCCAGCATAAAACCGCTTTTCTTACAAATAGAACGCCGGATGACAGGAATGTTATCCGGCGTTTTTATAAATTTTAAGTACATAAGGAACATACAGGTATGAGTAAAAGTCAGGACAGAAAAAATATCGTCCAATCAATTAATAATGCTGCAGAGCTATATAAAAATCATTTAGTCGGGAAAAGATTGAATGCAGATATATAGAGGTTATATATAAAGCTGCTAATTTCAGGCATCTTACAGGCGTAGCAACAAATTTGTCGGCAAAAGCTTTTTATCGTTTTGCCGCAAATAAGCAATTACAGGCCAATCAAATATACTTTACTGCACAGCACTCATATGACTTGTGCAAAAAGAAAATAAAACATATTAATCAATTGTCGAATTTAGCTGGTTCAGAAAGCTTTATGCTTGAAGAAATTATAACCAATACAAAAACATATAAATTTGGTACTGCTAATTTGAATTTCACTTTATGCTTGGCTAAAGAAATTGATGATAAAGGAAATGAAAAGGGTGATTGTTTTGTAGTAGAATCATTGCGAGATGAAGATTGTTTTTCAAAAAGTAAAACTGCATTTACTGTCACTCACATTTTTTCCAAATCGAATGATGTGAAAAAATACACAGATATTCTTTATATGGATTCCTCAACATCACTGGATGATTTACCTGAAGCTATTCTGGAAATGTTATCAGATGAATTGAAACACAGATAACTCTAAAAAACACTTTGAAAATAGGCGAACGAACGCAATCGTGTCAGTTGGTTTATCTGAAATTGACTTTCCTTTTCTTTTCCCGTGACGAAACAGTAAGGAAATTTATCAGATATATAATAAAAAATATTCCCACTGCGACCGACAGAATGAAAAATGTCACTGCCATAGAATACATTTGCTTTTCTATCGCTATCTGCTCGGGATTGCTCGGATTGCAGAAAATTGTAAGTTGATCGCTCAGCCCCATATAATAAGAATGTCCGCTCTTACGAATGGTGTAGTCCTTCTCGTCGTATGTGTAGGAAAATTCCGTCCACACATTTTGCGAATCGCTTGTGTCATAATCCGAAACCTCCGCCATAACACACCCCCATGTATTGGATCGGTACAAATCTCTGCAGGCGAATATCAGTGCGGCAAGCAGCGACGCCGCCAGCATGACCGATATAAAGATAAACACGATTTTCGCGGTTTTTTTACTTTTGGGTAATATCAAAACAAACATAATTGAAAATCTCTCCTTTTGTTGATATGTTTCCTCACGCATTTGAAAAAAGTTTAGTTCGCCAATTTCCAAAGTGCTTGTTTATGTAATGCCATATCCCTATTTTATAATATAACGGAAGATTTTTCAATAATATATTTATAAAAAATAAATACGCAGCCTTTATAAATAGCGGAGGCTGCGTATTTTTAAGCATCAATATTGCTCGTTAAAAAGTCTGGCAGAGGTTTTGCGCCCCATAATTTTTGTCTTGTTGAGAGTGTTTATCACCAGCTCGCTGACGTCTGCCGGCACCTCAAAGGTGGTGTATTTGTCGAAAATTTCGATTTTGCCTATGGCTCTGCCGGGAATGCCTGTTTCATTGGCTATGGCGCCCACTATGTGACCGGGAGCTATGTTCGCGCTCTTGCCCAGACCTATTGAAATTTTGGTCATATTGCGATTGCGGTCGCGGCGGTTTTTGCCCGAATCCCTGCGGTCGCTGTAAACTCTGTCGCGACGCCCATCTGATCTGCGATGCATGCGTTTCTCGTGACCTTCAAATATTTCGTCGTCCTTATCGGAGGGCATGGAGGTCTTGCCGTCCGCCGTCATTTCAAATGACAGCAGAGCCGCTGCAATTTCGGTTGCGGAGATATTTTCATCGGCAAGATTTTCCACCATGCTTATATACTGTTCAAGTCCGCCTGCTTCCACAGCCGCGCGCACACGGGCGGAGAATCGCGCGATGCGGCTCTCCATAACGTCTGCGCTGGAGGGAATTGTCATCTTTTTTATATCGGATTTGGTGTATCTCATTATATCGCGAAGCTCGCCCATCTCGCGGGGACCGGTGACGAATGTGAACGCAAGTCCCGATTTGCCGGCGCGTCCCGTGCGTCCTATGCGGTGGACGTAGTATTCCATATCCTGAGGTATGTCATAATTGAATAC
>JAQXFQ010000063.1 GCA_029005175.1 Bacillota bacterium | reverse complement strand
CTGCCCCTCGACCCCGCCAAGAGGGCCTGCCCCCTTGGATTCCCGACGTTGCGTACTCTATGTTAAATTATCATTTATATGCTTTTTTCATTGCACCTATTGAAAAACAGCCAAGTTTGAGCGAAAAAGAGTGCGCTTTTTGGCGTTTTGTACGTTTTTCACTGATGTACTCAATTATCCTTTACAATAGGCCGAACTTTATGATATAATAAAAATCACGTGTTATTATATTATTTTCTAACGGAGGATGCCCAGATTATGATTACAGTATCAAACGTGAGCCTTAATTTCGGCGGAACAACGCTTTTTAAGGATGTTGACCTTAAATTTACCCCTGGCAACTGCTACGGAATTATCGGAGCTAACGGCGCGGGAAAATCCACATTCCTCAAAATTCTTTCGGGTGAGCTGGAACCCTCTACCGGTGAGGTAATCATTCCAAAGAATATGAGAATGTCCATACTCAAGCAGAATCATTTTGAATACAATGATTTCACAATTATGGATACAATTATCATGGGCAATCCCCGCCTTTATCAGATAATTCAGGAGAAGGACGCGCTCTATGCAAAGCCCGATTTCACCGAGGAGGACGGTATTCTCGCCTCCGAGCTTGAGGGCGAATTTGCCGAGCTGAACGGCTGGGACGCAGAGACTGAGGTCGCAAAGCTGATGAGCGGTCTGGGCTTGGGCGAAATCGACCCGTATGTATTGCTCAACACTCTCAACGACCGCGATAAGATCAAGGTGCTGCTTGCGCAGGCGCTTTTCGGACAGCCTGAAATAATCCTGCTCGACGAGCCTACCAACCATTTGGATATTCAATCAATCGCATGGCTTGAGGATTTCCTCATGGATTATGTGGGTACGGTTATTGTTGTATCGCATGACCGCCACTTCCTCAACAACGTCTGCACCCATATAGTTGATATAGATTACACCAAAATCAAAATGTATGTCGGTAACTACGATTTCTGGTATCACTCCAGCCAGCTCATGCAGCGATTGCTCAATGACCAGAACAAAAAGCGCGAGGACAAAATCAAGGAACTGCAGTCCTTCATCGAGCGATTCTCCGCCAATAAGTCCAAGGCAAAGCAGGCTACGTCCCGCCGCAAGCTTCTCGAAAAGCTCACGGTCGAGGAAATGCCAGCTTCCTCGCGAAAGTATCCGTTTGTCGTTTTCAACATGGACAGAGAAGCAGGCAAGGAAATTCTCTGGGTCGAGGGTATAAGCAAAACTGTCAACGGCGTCAAGGTGCTCAACAATGTATCTTTCCGCGTAAACAAGGGAGACAAGATTGCGTTCGTCGGCGATAATGAAATCGCCAACACCACCCTGTTCCAAATCCTGATGGGTGAAATGGAGCCTGACGAGGGTTCTTTCAAGTGGGGCGTCAGCACAACTCAGTCCTATTTCCAAAAGGACAGCTCGGAATACTTCAATAACTGCGAACTGTCGATTATCGACTGGCTGGCGCAGTATGCCGATGATGCTCTGCAGACCACACTCCGCGGCTTCCTCGGCAAGATGCTCTTCTCGGGTGACGATGTGCTGAAGCCTGTAAACGTGCTCTCGGGCGGCGAAAAGGTGCGCTGCATGCTCTCCAGAATGATGATGTTCGGCTCTAACGTGCTGGTTATGGATCAGCCTACAAACCACCTTGACCTCGAAAGCATTACGGCTGTCAATGACGGACTTATCGCGTTCAAGGGGAATATCCTCTTTGCCTCTCACGACCACCAGTTCATCCAGACTGTGGCGAACAGAATCATAGAGATAATGGACGAGGGCTGCATTGACAGAATGATGACCTATGATGATTACATTGAGGCTCGTCCGTCAATTATAGCAGCACGCAATAACGGCTGATTTTCTTAGAATGTAAATTTTAAATCGACGGTTCTTTAATTGGCTAGAACCGCCGATTTTTATTTTACTTAGATTTTACAGCGATGCGGTTTTGATACTAATTTTCAATAAAAGTACGACAAAAAATCTTCGCAAAAAACCATATGCGCAAGTTTTTTGCTCGATTTTTTTGTACTTTTTTAATTGAAAATTAGTATGAATTTAACATATGCGATTTAAAATAAAGGCAAAGTTATGGAGCTATGAAAATGAAATTGATACACAAGAAAATCATTCGGCCATGCATTGCTATTGCTCGAACTGCAGCGAAGAAGCGTTATGAACCTTAAACTGACCTCCAATTATTTTAATTTTTACATAAAACGAAGAATCAGCGGAATTTCATTTTGAAAACCGCTGATTTTTTGTCATTTTAAAATCAATATATTTTGAAAACTATTTGAGGTTTGGTAATAATATTGATGTGCCCCTATCTGCAAAGGTTTCATTTTTGTTATCCGTCTTTACAATTATGCAGTAATGATTGACAAACGGACTTTATATGGTAAAATTATTGTATAACGTTTTTTTTAAACGTCTAATTTAAATTATAGTTATGGATTACAATTTGGGAAGGATGGTTTTTTATGAAAAAAATTATTTCGGGGGCCGTCGCTGCGGCATTGGTGCTTTCCATGGCAGTGGGATGCTCAGGAAAAAAAAACGGCGGTAATTCAAGCAATCAGGTTTCCAGCACAGCCGCAGTATATGACGCGGACGGCTGCACCGCACTGCTTGACGGCATAATGCATTATGAAGCAGGCACTGCCGGCAGCTCACTCAAGGCTGTTATAGTGGCGGTGAACATTTTGAAC
>JAQXFQ010000062.1 GCA_029005175.1 Bacillota bacterium | reverse complement strand
CACCCCCACAATGGGCTTAACCGCTATTCAAGGAATAGCGGTGTCCCCTTTGACCCCGCCAAGAGGGCCTGCCCCCTTGGATTCCCATTGTACATGCTCGACTTTAGTGCATCGCTAAATTATCATTTACTTGTCTATTTTGCCACTTCTGCTTATTTATATTAATATAACTTTTTAAGGCGGCGAATTTTCTTATGGCTAAAAATAAAGAGGTCAAGACCAACGCAATGCGAATTCTTGACAGCATGAAAATAAGTTACGAAACCAAGACCTACGAGTGCAAGGAGTTTATCGACGGCATACACATAGCCGACATACTCGGGCTTCCGCACGAAATCGTCTATAAGACATTAGTCGCGCAGGGAGCAAGCAAACAGTATTTTGTATTCGTTCTGCCTATTGCCGAGGAGCTGGACATGAAGGCGGCCGCCCGGTCGGTGGGTGAAAAGTCGGTGGCTATGCTGCACGTCAAGGACATCAACGCCGTAACCGGCTACATCCGCGGCGGATGCACGGCTATCGGCATGAAAAAGCAATATGTCACCCGCATAGATTCCTCCGCGCAGCCGCTCGAATATATGATAGTCAGCGGCGGCAAGCTGGGCGTCCAGCTCAAGCTGAAACCTGAGGATCTGCGCACAGCATGCGGCGGTGAGTTTGACGACATAATAAAGCATTAATGCTTTTTATAATATCGCCCAATTATTACACAGCTTTGTATAAAACAACGTAAATCTGAATAGTTTTTCGTGGTTTGTTAATAAATAATCCACAAATCCTCTAATTGACATTTCACTTAGTAAAGCCTATAATCTACCTTGCGGAATGGGGAGAAATCGTAAGGTTTCTTACCCATTCATTTAATGATATGGCAATATCATTTATTTTGATAACGCTGATAAAAATGAGGTAGTATGATATGGAAGGTTATGCTTTTTTACTTGATTTGGCTTTGATACTTCTGAGTACCAAGTTATTCGGACTTCTCACCAAAAAATTCCAGATGCCGCAGGTCGTGGGAGCACTGGTTGCAGGCTTGCTGCTCGGTCCGGCAATGCTAGGACTTATCAAGGAAACCGAATTTATCACCGACTGCGCGGAAATCGGCGTTGTTGTGCTTATGTTCTGCGCAGGTATGGAAACCGACGTCAATGAATTGAAGCGAACCGGCAAGGCCTCGTTCATCATTGCGCTTATGGGTGTTATTGTGCCTCTCGTGGGCGGCTTCGGAGTGGCATGGATATTCAACCGCCCGTCGCTTATCCCCACAGAAGAGGGTCTTTGCAGTACATTTTTACAGAATGTATTTGTGGGTGTTATTCTCACGGCCACATCGGTCAGCATCACAGTGGAAACTCTGCGCGAGCTGGGCAAGCTGAAAACCGCATCGGGCAACGCAATTCTCGGCGCCGCTATTATTGATGACATTCTCGGCATAGTCGCTCTGACTATAATCACAAGCCTTGCCGACACATCGGTTAATGTATTTGTGGTTCTGCTCAAGATACTTGGATTTTTCGTTTTTGCGGGCGTTGCAGGCTTTGCTTATTATAAATTTTACAAATACATGTGCAAGCGCGACGTTGTGGGCAAGCACAGACATGCTATAATCTCGTTTGTATTCTGCCTGCTCATGTCCTACATAGCTGAAACAGTGTTCGGCGTAGCAGATATTACAGGCGCGTTTATCGCCGGTCTGGTAATTTCATGCACACACCGCTCATCGTATCTTGCGTCAAAATTTGACGTGATTTCTTACCTCTTCCTCTCCCCCATATTCTTTGCCAGCATAGGTCTTAAGGTCGAGCTGCCCAAGATGAACGCCGCCATTATCGGCTTTGCGCTCTGTCTCACACTTATAGCGGTTCTTACCAAGATAATAGGCTGCGGTCTGGGCGCGAAAATCTGCAAATACAAAAACAGCCAGTGCGTAAAAATCGGCGTCGGTATGATCTCGCGCGGTGAGGTCGCGCTTATCGTTGCAAGCAAGGGCGCGGCTGTAGGTTTGCTCGGGACAAGCTTTCTCGGTCCGGTCGTAATTGTGGTTGTCATCACAACCATCATCACACCTATCCTGCTCAAAATTGTCTATAAGGAAAAATACGGCGAAACGGTATTCAACGAGAACGCCCTTTCCAACAGCTACGACGAGGTAAATCAGATGCGCGAGGAATCAGATGAAGCGCACAAGCTCGCAAAGTAGAATTTAGAGTAATAAATGATAATTTAGCAGAGAACTAAAGTAGGACACCTACAATGGGAATCCAGAGGGGAACCGCCATTCCTTGAATGGCGGTAAGGGCCCTCTTGGCAGGTCCAGGGCAGCGCCTTGGTGGGGGTGTGGGGGCAACGCCACCACAAAACTAAAGTGTAAGAAAAATCTAAAATAGAAAAATGCACCCATGCGAAGCCCATAGGAAACTAACGAGAAAATCGAAGATTTGCGAGTGGACGTCACGCAGATAAATTATCATTTATTGTGCAATTTTACATATCCGCTCATTTATAATTTAGAGTATAAAAAATCTCCGGCAATATTAAAAAATACTGCCGGAGGTTTTTTATTTTGCTTTATACTTTATGCGTTGAATCTGTCGAGCCATGCCTCGGCAAGCTCCAAGGCATCGGTAAACGAACTTTTTTCACTTGATTTGTGGATCTTGCCTCTGCCCTTGATGTCAGGATCGGTAAACAACAGATCAATTTCAAATTTTGTGCCTACATCTACATCATTCACCTTTTTGGTGGTGATTTCCTTCATAAGAATGATGTATTTATCCGTCATATTACCAAAGTAAATCTCATTGCCGCAGCGCACAAGCGGCCGGCCTTTATAGCAAAGATAATTATTACTCAAAACGCTGCCTCCTAAAAAAATATTGCAAAAAAGCTAATTACTCAAAGGCAACAGCTTTTTACAAAGAAATACGTTGATTATTATATCACAAATAGAATAAAAAGTAAATAGAACTGCCTCAAAAATTTGAACAAAATGCAAAATGAATTTTGGGGATAAAAATATCGGCAGCTTAACATTGCCGAAAAGCCGCCGAATATCTCAATGTTGCTTATTACTTTTCTTCATCAAGATAAGATTTCACAAGTTCACGCAATAAATCGTCCCTGTCTATCTTGCGGATAATGCTGCGGGCATTGGCGTGAGTAGTGATATATGTTGGATCCTCGGAAAGAAGGTATCCGACAATCTGATTTACCGGATTATAGCCTTTTTCTTTCAGTGCGTCATATACGATTTTAAGAAGAATCTTCATTTCTTCGGCGTGATCCTGCTCGATTGAGAAGGTCATGGTTTCATTCATAGGTAAACACCTCCATATACGAATATTTTACATCAAATCCACAGAGTAATCAAGATGATTTTGTAAAAAATCTGAAATAAAAGTATGATTTTTATTTTAAGACAAAACTGCTTTGTCTTTTTTATATTGCTTTGACGGTCAAAATATATAAGTTATCAATACCCCGGTTACAATATAATTATACACCCCATTGTTGAAGGATAATCAGGGGAATTTATTAACAAAGTGAAAATATATATTAAAATATATCCGTATTTTTCAAAATATATGATAGTTTTTTGATTTTTGACAGAATAATGATTTTTTACTCATAAATTTATAAAAATAGTGTTGTTTTTAGGGTAAACATATGATATAATAAACAAAATAAAACTACAAAGGAGATGTTGTTTAAAGTGTTTAGTGACATTATCTGCGAACAACTCGTTAAAAGAAAAATAGGACCAAAGCAAATGGTAATCGCGGCTGTTATCGTAAGTGTCGGATTGATTATTTCCTTATTTTTGCGTGCTTTAGGCATAGTTGTAGATAGGACATTGGGAATGATGGGCATATTTCTTTTCGCTATCGGCATATTTGTCACCATTTATTTTGTCAGATTTTTTATTTTTGTAGAATACGAATATTCGTTTGTAAACGGAGAGCTTACAATAGACAGAATTTCCGCAAAGAGCAAAAGAAAGCATATGATGGATGTTGCAGTAAAGTCTTTTGAAAAAATCGGCAAATATGAGCCTGAAAAAGTAAAGAACCTGAATGTCGATACAGTACGTGACTATTCAGCCGATCCATATGCTTCCGACGCTGTATATGCATATTATAAAGACGGCAGCGGACGTAAAATCCTGCTTATTTTCTCTCCGAACGAAAAGCTTATCGGCTCAATTAAGCCGTATGTCAACGGAATGATGTTCCGCGAGGCATTTCCGAATTTTAAGAGTGCATCAAAACCTATTGAACAATAAAGTTACTCAGCTTTAAATTTTTACCCGAATAAGACAAGCGTCGCAGAAAGTACGCTTGTCTTTGCAATATGTGAGGAGATTTTTTATGTTGATACTCAATAATGAACAAACAAAAATACTGGAGGACAACGCAGTCAACGATGGCGGCATTGAGCATATCAAACTGATGGAAAACGCCGGAACATCCGTATTCCGATTTATCAATGAATGTATGGGTGTCAATAATAAATCCGTTGCCATAGTTTGCGGCAGAGGCAACAACGGCGGCGATGGCTTCGCCGTAGCCAAGAGAATGCTCGAGGGCGGCGCAAAGGTGCGCATTCTGCTCGCTCTGGGCAATCCAACCACCGATGACGCCGGCAGGCTTCTGGAGGAAAGCGAAGAAATGGGCATAAAAACCTTTCTCTACTCTGATGACGATGAAAAGGTGGAATTTGCCAAGACTATCGACGCAGCCGACATTATAGTTGACGCTATATTCGGCGTCGGATTTCACGGCACAGTCAGCGAGTCGCTGACCGAAATTATCCGAATGATAAATGACGCGCGCGGCACGGTAGTATCTATAGACGTCCCCAGCGGAGTTGATTCCGATTCCGGCGAAGTAGCAGGTTCCTGCGTGAGAGCGGATTACACTGTGACATTTTCCACTATGAAGCCGGGGCATGTAATTTATCCCGCCGTAGACTACTGCGGACATGTGCACATTGCGACTATCGGCATAGACGAGCGCGTTATTCAGGAGCAGGAGCACCACATCTCTACAATAGATTACCAGTCGGTGCGCCTTTGCTTCCAGCCACGCAAAAACAACACCCACAAGGGAACATACGGCAAATTGCTGAACATCTGCGGCAGCGTAGGCATGGCAGGCTCGGCAACATTCGCAGGCAAGGCGGCTGTGCAGTCGGGCGCAGGTATGGTGGAAATGGCAGTCGCAAGGGATATTTATCCTATAGTCGCCGCTAACCTCATCGACCCCGTTTACATTCTGCTCGACAGCAACTCCCAAGGCACTATCGCGGCGTCATCCATTCCCACCGTGCTGGAAAAAATGCAGAATGCAACTGCGGTTATGATTGGCTGCGGTCTGGGCAAGGGCGAGGACGTGCAGCAGTTGGTCGCCGAAGTGATACGCAATTCAGAAGTTCCGATGGTCATAGACGCCGACGGTCTGAATGCGATAAAAGATAATCTCGGCGTGCTGCGCGAGGCGAAGGCTCCTATTATTATGACGCCTCACCCGGGCGAAATGGCGCGTCTGGTCGGCAAGACAAACGAAGAGGTTCAATCGCAGCGTCTCGAGGTCGCTTCCTCCTTCGCTATGACCTACGGAATATACCTTGTGCTCAAGGGAGCAAATACAGTCTGCGCCACCCCCGACGGACGCATTATGATAAATCTCACAGGCAATCCCGGTATGTCGAAATCCGGCAGCGGTGACGTACTTGCGGGCTTGATGGGCTCGCTGCTGGCGCAGGGCATAAACCCCGAGGACGCTGCGGCCGCCGCTGTGCATATCCACGGACTTGCAGGCGACAGAGCAGCCGAGAAATTCTCACAGCACTCCATGTCCCCGATGGATATAATTTTTGAATTCGCAGACATCTTCGCCGAAATCGAGAGATAAACCGACATGACTGTATATCACGGAAGCTACACATCTGTAAAAAATCCAAAAATTATTAAGGGACGAAATACCAAGGATTTTGGTCCCGGCTTTTACTGCACTATTATAAAAGAGCAGGCAGAGCGTTGGGCCAGGCGATATGACACTCCAAAAGTGAATGTTTACACTGTACGCATGAATATGTCCTTAAAAATTTTGGAGTTTAAAGATATGACTGACGAATGGCTTGATTTCATTATAAACTGTCGATATGGTGATTCTCACGATTATGATATAGTTATCGGCGCAATGGCTGACGACCAAATTTATAACTATATTTCTGATTATATGGACGGAATAATTACCCGAGAACAATTTTGGATGCTGGCTAAATTCAAATATCCAACACATCAGATTTGCTTTTGCACATCTGATGCACTTAAATGTTTAAAATTCTATCACTGTGAGGACGTTGCAAGATGAACGGCAGGGAAGATAAAAAATCTAACGATTTATTTTTCACATGTAGCCTTATTGAATATATCGCCCGCAAAACCAAAAATCGCAGAAGTGTGGTGGTAAACTCCCTAGGCAGAGAGCGCATTAAAAAGATTTATGAGCTTGCTGATGTGTACCACTGCGACAATATAGACCGTGTAAGCGATGATTTTATTGAAGAAGCAGCAATCACTGAGGGAGATTTTGACAACATTGCGTTGGCAAGGTATGCTGTTCCGACACATTGGGATATAGGCAAGGTTTACAAGCGATTGATTTTGGGAATAGCCAAAGAAAGGAACTTGGACGTTGTTGACGCACTGATTGAAGCATATAATTCATTTGTCAGCGAAAAAATCGACGATTACAACAGCAGCTTTTATTATGATGCGCCGCAGAATATTTTAAATTCATTTTTATACGGAGTAGTAGAATAAAAATTTAAAATGTTTTCGTAACTGAATTTTTAAGTGATAAATTGTATTGGTTCAGCGTACACTTAATGATATTGTCTGTTTTTAGCAAACTATAAAAGCCGTGCATGACGGAGTTAAATCCGAAATGCACGGCTTTTATTTACAAATGTAGTTTTTTAATCGTCGCCCTCGGTATGTTTTGCGGCGATGTCCTCGGTAATGCGATAACAGAGCGTCATCAAGCTGTCGTTGAGGTGGACGTTTTCCATAATGACGTCAGGATATTTCATAGTGAGGTCAAAATGGCTGAAATTCCAGAAGTAACGCACGCCGCTGTTGTAGAGTATTTCTCCCATCGGTTCGACGCTGTCTCTGGGCAGGCAGAGAAATGCTGCGTCAACCTTGTGCGCCCGGCAGTAATCCTCCAGCTTGGCAATATCGATAACAGTCCAATCCTTCAGCTTTGTGCCTATCAGCTGAGGGTTCTTGTCGAAAACCGCCATCAGATTAAAGCCGCGCGATTCAAACTCCACATGATTGATTACGGCACGCCCCAGATTGCCCACGCCCAGCAGCACTGCGTTGTAATGATTGTTAAGTCCGAGTATCGAGCTGATTTCGTCAAACAATTTAGACACATCATAACCGTAGCCCTGCTGACCGAAGCCACCAAAACAGTTGAGATCCTGACGAATCTGAGAAGCGGAGGAGCCCATTTTCTCGGCAAGCTCACGCGACGAAACGCGCAGCGCACCTTTAGACTTCAATTCAAGTAAAAAACGGTAGTATCGAGGGAGGCGGCGGATAACCGACATTGAAATTTTATCATTTTTTGCCATAATTAAAACACCCCCTCCATTGCGGATACTAAAAATTTATATCAAATTTACTTAACGCTTTCTCTTGTGTAATCGAGCAGACCGCCTGCGAGAATAATGTCGCGCTGACGCTCGGAAATATTGCAGTTTACCTTGAAGCTCGTGCCCTTAGTCTTGTTGTAGACGGTAATTTCGCCCTTGCCCACGAGGTCGCGGATTTCGGGAATAGCAAGCTCGTCCATCTGGTCGATTGTGTCGTAGTCGGCCTCATTTGCAAATACCAGCGGAACGATACCTGCGTTCACGAGGTTTGCAAGGTGAATTCTTGCGAAAGACTTCACGATTACCGCCTTGATGCCGAGATAGAGCGGTACAAGTGCGGCATGCTCACGAGATGAGCCCTGACCGTAGTTGCTTCCGCCGACTATAATGCCCTTGCCCTCTGCGCGGCAGCGTTCGGGGAATTCCTTATCACACACGCCGAAGCAGAAATTGGACAGATAAGGAATGTTGGAGCGATAAGGCAGAATCTTTGCGCCTGCCGGCATGATGTGGTCGGTAGTGATGTTATCGCCCACCTTGAGCAGTGTTTTCGCGCTGATTTCCTCGGGAAGCGGTTCGCTTGTCGGGAAAGGCTTGATGTTTGGACCGCGGAGAATCTCCACGCTGTCCATCTCCTCCACGGGAGCGGGAGGAACTATCATATTGTCATTGATGAGGAAATGCTCGGGCATGGGGATCTCCACAGCCTCGCCCAGCTCACGCGCATCGGTGAACACACCCGCGATTGCTGAAACTGCCGCTGTTTCAGGGGATACCAGATAAATCTGACCGTCGGCTGTACCCGAACGACCCTCAAAATTTCTGTTGAATGTACGGAGCGAAATTCCCTTTGAATTCGGAGACTGTCCCATACCTATGCAGGGACCGCATGCACATTCTAGAATTCTAGCGCCGGACGCGATGATGTCGGCGAGAGCGCCGTTGGCTGCCAGCATATTGTAAACCTGCTTGGAGCCGGGAGCGATACCCAGGCTTACGTCAGGATGAACCGTCTTGCCCTTGAGAATATGAGCCACTCTCATGAGGTCGAGATAGCTTGAGTTTGTACATGAACCGATGAGAACCTGGTCGATTTTCTTGCCCTTCAGCTCATCAATTGTCTTTACATTGTCGGGCATGTGGGGTGCAGCCGCCATAGGACCAAGCTCGCTGAGGTTGATTTCGAGAACCTCGTCATAAACAGCATCATCGTCAGCCTTAAGCTCAACCCAGTCGGATTCACGACCCTGAGCCTTGAGGAACGCCTTTGTAATTTCGTCAGACGGGAAGATTGAAGTGGTTGCACCAAGCTCGGCACCCATGTTTGTGATTGTAGCGCGCTCGGGAACGGAAAGCGTCTTAACGCCCTCTCCGCCGTATTCGATAATCTTGCCTACGCCGCCCTTAACGGACATTCTGCGCAGAACCTCGAGGATAATATCTTTAGCAGCAACCCACGGTGAGAGTTTGCCCGTGAGGTTGATTCTCACCATTTTCGGCATGGTGATGTAGTATGTGCCGCCGCCCATTGCGACAGCTACGTCAAGTCCGCCCGCACCCATTGCGAGCATGCCGATACCGCCGCCTGTGGGGGTATGGCTGTCGGAACCGATAAGAGTCTTGCCCGGAATACCGAAGCGTTCCAGATGAACCTGATGGCAGATACCATTGCCGGGACGGGAAAAATAAATGCCGTGCTTTTTAGCAACGCTCTGGATAAATCTATGGTCGTCCGCATTCTCGAAGCCTGTCTGAAGCGTGTTGTGGTCTATGTAAGCCACCGAACGTTCTGTCTTGACGCGGGGAACACCCATTGCTTCAAATTCGAGATAAGCCATAGTACCTGTTGCGTCCTGAGTCAGAGTCTGGTCTATTCTCAGACCGATGTCTGTACCCTGAATCATTTCACCTTCAACAAGGTGAGCCTTGATAATCTTTGCGGCGATTGTATCACCCATTAGAAACACCCCTTTTATATAGTGGATTGAATATATTATCTACCATTTCGGCTCATTTGTCAATAATTTAACATAATTTTTTATCTTTATTAAATTTGTAAATATGTCCGATTTTTGCTATACTTTTAAATAAACATCACCTTTAAGTAACTTTGATACAAATATATAAAATATATTTCTTGACAATAAAAAATAATTCGTGTATTATATTAACATCGAATGTTAGCTATAATTATATATTTTTAACAAAAATGATGAGGGCATTATGAAGAAAAAATCATTAAAATTCAAAATCATCGTCTCTTTGGCGTCAATTGCAGCGTTACTGATTCTGGCAGCAACTGTAACCTTTATTGTCACAAACCCGGCAATCAACCCCGCCGTTGGCAATAACCCGAAAATCACCATTCTCACGTGGAAAGAGACAGGTGAAACGCTGGAATTTCTTATTGAAAATCAAATAGCTTACATAGACTGGGGCGACGGCAAGCCCGTGCTGTGTCGGGGAGAAGCTTCACAATATAATTATGTTAAATCATATTCCGGCAGACTTATGGGCGACACTGTAAAAATTTACAGCTTGTCTGATACATCGCGATTTGCATGTTGGGGACAGCAATTATTCTCCTTAGATATATCCAACTGTACTCAATTGGAGAAATTGTACTGCTATGATAATATGCTTGTAGAACTGGATTTATCCAATAATACGGCGCTAAAGGAGTTGTATTGTCAGAGTAACAAGATTAAGGCATTGGATATGTCAAACAATCTTAGCTTGGAGAAACTGGCATGTGACGGTAATTTTTTCCTGACCGAATTGAATTTATCCAATAATACAGCGTTAGAATTATTGGATTGCAATAGCAATCAGCTTACAGTATTGGATATTTCAAACAACATTAATCTGAAGAAGCTTGAGTGTGAGGGTAACTGTCTGACCAAATTGGATTTATCAAATAACAAACTTTTGTGTGACTTGAACTGCAAAAATAACCAGCTGAAAAAATTGGATGTATCAAATAATATTGAATTAAACTCTCTCTATTGCACCTCCAACCTTCTCGAAGAGCTTGATGTGTCAAAAAACACCGCTTTAACTGAGTTATATTGCGGAGATAACAGGATAACAGAATTGGATGTATCAAAAAATTCCGCTCTGACTAAATTAGTATGCTGCCAAAATGCCCTCACGGAACTGGACATATCGAATAATACTGCCTTGAACATATTAGGGTGCACCCAAAACAATATTGTCTCGCTGGATTTGTCAAAAAATACGGATTTGGCTGAGTTATATTGCAGCGGCAATTGTTTAAGCGAATTAAATATCTCAAAAAACCCCTTGCTGACTAAGCTTCGCTGCAAATCAAACGAAATCATGGAACTGGACATATCGCAAAACACCTCTTTGACTGAGTTAGATTGCAGCGGCAATTGTTTGACAGAATTGGATGTATCAAAAAATGCGGATTTGACCGAGTTATATTGCGGCTGCAATTGTTTAACCGAATTAAATATCTCCAAAAACCCCTTGCTGACTAATCTTCGCTGCGACTCAAACGAACTCACAGAACTGGACATATCACAAAACACCTCTTTGACTGAGTTAGATTGCAGCTGCAATTGTTTGACAGAATTGGATGTATCAAAAAATACAGCCTTAGTTGCGTTAAACTGCAACAACAACGGTTTGAAGGAACTTGACATATCAAAAAACATTGTTTTAACTGATCTTGCATGCTGCTGTAACAAGCTTACAAAAATCAATTTATTCAATAATGCAGCTTTGGTTGAGTTAAATTGCGGATACAATAGTTTTATAGAATTGGATATATCAAAAAATGCCGCTCTGATTAGCTTTTATTGCGATAACAACAAACTTACTTCATTGGATATTTCCAATAATGTATCTTTGGAAAATTTTGATTGCAGTTATAATGAACTCACTGAACTTAATATATCCAAAAATACAGCTTTGGAATGGCTTACCTGTAGTCACAACAAGATCGCTGTATTGGATTTGTCAAATCAATCTTTCTTAGAATTGCTTGAATGCAGTTATAATAAACTGACTGCTTTGGATGTTTCTAAAAATGCATGCTTGTGGCGATTGGATTACAGAGGCAATAATTTAACCTATGTGGATTTGTCTAATAACACAGCTTTAAGAGAGTTGAACTGTGACAAAGTATTTTAGGATAATATGCAATCCCAATAAATAGTGGGACAAAAGGAGGCGATGTCATGCGCTCGCTGACACGCCGAACTTGTCTTGATATTTGTTGGGATTTCTATATATTTGGATTGTGAGCTAATTGTAAATTACACATTGTTAATTATTTGAACTAAGTTTACATATTTGTAATAAAGCCACTGCAAAACTGTGAGATAATAAGAAACAGATAATGCGGTGATTTTTATATTAAATTGCCGCAGTTGAGGGAGCGTCGTCGTGTTTGGCTATATCCGTATTTGTAAACCGCAAATGAGAATATGCGAATATGAGGTCTATCAGTCGGTATACTGCACTCTTTGCCGCCACTTGGGCAAAAAGCTGGGGTTGCCGTCCCGCCTCATGCTGAATTATGACTACACCTTTCTCACTATGATTATGATAGCTCTGAGCGGGCAGAAATCGGCTTTTGTGCAGGGGCGCTGCACCTTTAATCCAACCAAGAAGTGCGGCAGATGCATCACCCACAACGAGGCGTTTGAATACACCTCTGCGCTGACTGCGATAATGTTTTATCATAAGCTGAGGGACAATATCCGCGATTCGTCGGGCGGCAAGAAATTTCTTTGGGAAATGCTCATGCCATATGCAAAGTATGTGAGAAAAAAAGCCGCCAGAATTTATCCCGATGATGACGCGTTGGTTAATGATTACATCGAACGCCAGTTTGCAGCTGAGAGCAAGGCAATTCAAACGGGTCAGATAATAATTGACGAGCTTTGCGAGCCTACTGCGGACGCAATTTCTGCAATCGCCGTAAAATTATCCTCAGAACCGAGCGACAAGGTTATTCTGAAGCATTTCGGGTACTTTCTCGGGCGGTGGATATATTTAATCGACGCTCTGGACGATATGAATGAGGACATCGCCGACGGCTCGTTTAACCCGCTGGTTATTATGTATTCTCTGACTGCGGAGGACGCCCAAAATAAATCAGAAAAATATGAAAATGCGAAGTGCTTCGGCAATGACAGTCTGAATCTGTCAATTTCCGAAGCCATAAAATACTATGAGCTGCTTGATTTCGGCGAATTCAAGCCGATTCTCGACAACATTATGTATCAGGGAATCTCAGGTGCTCAAAAGAACGCTTTGTTTGCGGAGCGCGGAAAAAGCAAAAAGGAGTTGAAAAAAAGATGACAGATCCTTATTCAGTGCTCGGTGTGTCACCCACTGCATCTGACGATGAGGTTAAAACTGCATATCGAAATCTTGCAAAAAAATATCATCCGGACAATTATTCAAGCGCGCCGGATGTGGCTGAATTGGCAGCCGAAAAAATGACCCAAATCAACGAGGCATACGACACCATTGTAAGCGAGAGAAAAAACGGAACGTCATCCGGCTCCTATAATTCCGGCTCTTCATCTTCCAATTATAATTACGGATACAACGGCGGCGGAACTTATTCCGGCTCGCAGCATACGGATTTTGCCGATGTGCGCAATCTGCTCAGCGCGGGTCGAATCACCGACGCTGAAATGGTGCTCAACGGCGTACCTACGGGACGCAGAAACGCCGAGTGGTATTTCCTTAAAGGAACCGTACTTTATCGTAGAGGCTGGATAGATCAGGCCTATTCATATTTTGAAACGGCAGTAAAGAGCGCGCCCAACAATGCAGAATATCAGGCGGCGTACAATCAGATTTCTCAGCAGCGCAGCGGGCACAGAGGCGGTTATCAATATCATCGTCAAAGCAACTCCACCTGCGGCGATGGCTGTGGTCCTTGCTCCACCTGTGTCGGTTTGATTTGCGCGGATTCCTGCTGTGAATGCTGCGGCGGCGATTTGATAAGCTGTATATAAAAGTTTCAGGCGGCTAAGACTGCCTGTGGTTTTAAGAAGGCGTTTTTCTAATGAATTCAGCAAAAAAATCTTCAAAATTGGCACTTTGCGGCATATTGACGGCATTGAGCCTGGTTATTATGATAGTATTGGGATTGTTCGGCGTTTTAACATATGCCGCTCCGATGATTGCGGGCGGTCTGCTGATAGTGCCGGTTAAGGAATACGGCAGAAGTACGGCTCTTACTATGTTCGGCGCAGTATCTGTTTTGGCGCTGATTTTGGTTTCGGACAAGGAGCTTGCTCTGTTTTATCTGCTGCTTTTCGGACATTATCCCATACTTCAGCCGCTTCTGGATAGAATAAGCACAAAGCCGGTTCGACGAATTATAAAGGCTGTTGTATTCAACGGCTGTACCGTATTATCTATACTGTTGGCACAGGTACTTTTTGGCGTGCCGATATTTGAAAAAGGCTCACCTGTGATACTTATGGCTGTTTTATACCTGACAATAGCAAACCTTTGCTTCGTGCTGTATGACCGGGCACTCAGACAATTTTACACCATATATGATATAAAGCTGCGACCTTTACTCAACAAAACATTTAAATTGTAAAAAAACTCACTGCCGGAAAAATCCTGCAGTGAGTTCTTTTCATTTTCGTATTGATTTAAGCATTTTTTGATATCTGACACAACTCTTAAATGATTCAATGGTTGCCGAACCGCTTACTCTTACGCGAGGAAGAGCATAGGGATTACAATTTCTTGTGACAACACCGGGAGTGGTGGTAAACGCAAGCCGGAATCCAGCCTGCTTTACGATTTTTTGAGCGTTTCCACCGTATGTACCGTAAGGATAAGCCATGTATTTGGAATTGTTCAGCTTTTGACTGGAAATAGTCATATCTTTAACGCCGTCTTCGATACTCACACCCTGAATCATACCGCGGTTGTCTGGAACTCCTCCGCTATTTACGGTACCTTTGTGCATATTGTGTGTGTGTGAATGCATCTCAATATTTGACAGCGTGAGCTTGTACGGAAGATTTTTTCGATAGCTCGTAATAACAAAAGATGTCGCCACGAATCCGTATTTTTTCAAGGTCGGCTGTAGAATATCAAAAAAGTCATCCTTGCCGTCATCCGAAGTGAGCAACACACATCTGGCAGGCAGTTCAATCTCCCCCTGCATCCACGCATAAAGTTCATCCATGGTTAATGTTACATAATCATTTTCCCAAAGCCATTGGAGCTGAGCTTCTACCGACTGGATAGAATGACTGTTGCTCCCCTTAGTGGGCTTATCCTTGGAGGCATCATAAAAATAATGATACATCAGCACGGGAACGAATGTCGCCTTGTCACCGCTGTAATTGCGGAATCTCTCTACGTAATCAGGTTCCTGCGGAACAAATTCAGCATTTAATGCGGATTTCGACATCGGTAAATCTGAGGCTGTTACTGTTACACCACATGAAATTCGCAGCAGTCTGTCGGCCGAATCAACTGCTGAATCCGACAAAAACCGTACATTTGAAGCCCGGTCAATTTCGGCATCTACACTTATATCAACTTGAGATACATCAACGTAGGTTCTTTTATTATTGTTGCTGTCTATACTCGCTACAATCAGACAGAAATACACGGCAAAAGCCAAAAACGAAACAGCTATTACAACAGGTATTTTTTTATTCAAAGCAAACAACCCCTTTTAAATTCAAGTGCAAATCAGCGAAGTAATACAATGAATATTGTATCAAAAAAAGATAAATATTGCAACAAATATCGCAATTAAATAATATATCCTCCGTTCGGGCAGATCACCTGACCTGTAATAAAGGAAGCGGATTCGGAGCATAAATAATAAATTGCATTGGCTACATCGCGCGAACTGCCTATTTTCATAAGCGGAGTTTCATCCCTGAGCAAATCCATATCTTCAGCAGTCAGTGATGAATTCATGTCAGTATCAATCACACCCGGTGCCACACAATTTACGCGGATTCCGCTGGGACCTAGTTCCTTTGCGAGAGCCTTGGTCATGCCGATCACTGCGGACTTTGTGGCAGAATACAGCACCTCGCATGACGCACCGACCTGTCCCCACATTGATGAAATATTCACAATGCAGCCGCTGTGATTGTGAAGCATATTTTTCAACGCAAGCTGAGTGCAATGAAACATTCCGTCAACATTTATGGCAAAAGTTTCCCGCCATTCGGAATATTCAATGTCGGTAAAAAGACTCTGCCTTGCCACTGCTGCATTATTTATCAAAATTCCAACTCCGCCAAGCTCGCTGTAAATTTCGTCAAACATGCGCTCAACCTCGCTGCGGTCAGACACGTCAGCCTTAACCGCCATAGCTACACCGCCCGAAATATTTATTTTTCGGGCAAGCTCAAAAGCTGAATCACGACTGTGATTATAATTTATAATTACGGGGTATCCCCTTTCGGCGAATAATTCCGCAGTCGCGCGACCTATTCCGCGCGAAGCCCCTGTGATTAATACAGCTTCTTTCATTTTCTTTTCCTCAATGTTCAAACTTAAATTTTATCTTAGGAAACATACCAAAAAATTTATCGCGGTTGAATTCATCACTTTCTAAATTCCGCGCCATATAACTCATTGTCCAGACATCCTCGCTTACTCCGTCAGTGGTAACGCCGTCAATATTATAGCCGATGCAAACAAATCCATATTTTTTATAAGTATGTATGGCGTTGGAATTTGAGACTCGCACTTCAAGACGAATCTCATTGAAACCACACTTCATAGCAGCATTAACCGCCGCGTCAATCAGCTTACTGCCCCATCCCATGTTACGATATTGTTTGAGTATGCCTATTCCAAGATAACCGACGTCATCAGGCTGATTGCTGCGCCTGACGATGTCGCACCAGCCGACCGCTTTATCCTCCTCGTTGATAAGAAAATACTGCGGATAACCGCATTCACGGCATATTTTAATAAATCTGATAATTTCGGACAGTGGATAGCCCTGATTTACAGATAAAAATTTTCCTTCGCGCGAGACTGAATCCATAGTATCACAATACGAAGCTGCATATTTTTTTGACGCTTTAACAATCTTCAGTCCATGCATAAAACCAGCCTCGTTTTTATTAAATAATTATACTTCATATTAACAAAATAACGCACCCTTGTCTACGACAAAGATGCGTCACTTAATGGCTCCCCAAGTTGGACTCGAACCAACGACCCTGCGGTTAACAGCCGCATGCTCTACCGACTGAGCTATTGAGGAATATAGAATGTCGGCGTCTACCTATCTTCCCGGACCGTCACCAGTCAAGTATTTTCGGCACAAGT
>JAQXFQ010000061.1 GCA_029005175.1 Bacillota bacterium | reverse complement strand
GTCACGCAGATAAATTATGATTTATTGTGCATACTCATATATAACTTGATAAATATTTTTCATCTTGTGAAAAAAGTGTTGAAAAACATATACAAATATGTTAATATATAAGAGGTATCATGCTGTATTTCAGAAAAAATGTTATTAAAAAAGGAGAATTGTTATTTATGTGGTCAAGAGCTGAACTAAAACTCAAGGCGAAAGAGTCACTGAGTTATTTTTTTGGCAAGGGTTTGGCTGTATGTGTCATACTCGTTTCTATTTCATTTGCCGTGAGACGGCTTTATAATTTTCTTATGTCCATGTTCGGCGTGAACGATGAGGTGCAGAAAAACTATGTGGATTATATTGTGAATTACATCAGATACGGTTCGAAATATGCCGGATACACCGAAAAAACTCCCACTATGGGGGCGATTATATTCGCCGTGGTGCTGATGTTGCTTTATTATGCGTACATATATTTCATTTATGAACCGATGGATATAGGTGTTTCTCGCTTTTATCAGAGAAGCCGTGGCATTACTACATCGGTTTCTGAAATGTTCTCTCCGCTGGATTATTCACCGCGTATAGCCGGTACTGTATTTATCAGGGATCTGAAGATATTTTTGTGGACGCTGCTTTTAATCGTTCCCGGCATTATCAAGTCGTATGAATATTATATGGTACCCTATATTCTTGCCGAGAATCCCGAAATATCCACAAAGCGCGCGTTTGAGATTTCCAAAGCGATGACCGACGGACATAAGTGGGATTTGTTTGTGCTTGATCTGTCATTTATACTTTGGGATTTGGGAGTTGTATGTACATGCGGTCTGCTTGCTGTTTATGTCGCTCCTTATATTCGTGCAACTCATGCGGAGGCTTATTACAAGCTAAAGGCCGAGGTCGTGGCAGGCGGCTCGGTAAGTCTGACGGAGCTGCCCGATATATGCAAGTAGCATGCGGGTGGTATGTGATTAAACTTTTCTGAAATACAAAACAACCGCTGTGAGGATTGAATTAAGCCTCACAGCGGTTATCTTTTTGGAGAAAATTGAAAAAATATCTTGCTGAAAAGTAAAAAACTATTGAAAATTTAAAACGAATTTGTTAATATATAAGAGGTATCGTGCAGATAAAACATCTGCATTATTACGGTATTTCAGAAAGGATATTTTTATATTCAATCAAAGGAGTGTTTTTTTATGTGGTCAAGAAAAGAACTTAAAACCAATGCAAAAGCTGCCCTGAAAAATTATTGGGGCAAGGCTATTCTTGCAATAATTCTGACCGGCGCAATAGCCAGTGCGGGTGTAACGGTTTTCTACATTTTAGCAATTATATTCGGCGTTTTCGGTTCGTATGAAGATATTGTCAATATTCAGAACGGCTCGATTTCCGCTGAGGTTTCCACAAACAACATGACCGAGGGCTCTATGATTATCTTCATGGTGCTTTATGTCATACTTATTTTGTTCATGTTCCTGGTATGTATTCCGCTCAGCGTCGGTCTTTACCGCTTCTTCCAGAAGAGCCGCGGTGTGCCCACTCCAGTTACCGAGATTTTCGTTCCCCTCAAGAAGTTTGCACACATTGCCGGTGCAATGCTTCTTATGGCTGTCAAGGTTTGGCTGTGGTCGCTGCTGCTTGTTATTCCCGGTATCATAAAGGCATTTGAATATTATATGGTGCCTTTCATTCTCGCCGAGAATCCTGAAATTTCCACCAAGCGCGCATTTCAGATTTCAAAAGCCATGACAAGCGGTCACAAGTGGGATCTGTTTGTACTTGAACTTTCCTTTATCCTCTGGGCAATTGGCGCAAGCTGCACATGCGGTATTCTCTATCTTTACCTTGCACCCTATATGCAGGCTACATTTACCGAAGCTTATTACAAGCTGAAGGCTGAGGCCGTGGCCAAGGGCGAAGTCAACCTGACAGAACTGCCCGACATCTGCATGCCGGCACAGCCGCCTGTACCTCCGGTACCGCCGACTGCTCCTACAGCTATGTAATTTTTATTAAAAATAAAATCATTTTCTGAAATACAAATCAACCGCTGTGGCGTTCGATATAAACGCTACGGCGGTTGTATTTTGTCGAATTTTTAATTTACCCGGCACCAGTTTATGGATTTGATGCCGCCCTCCAGATTTGCGCTGAGCGATAGCAGCTCGGCTATTGTATCGCTTCCGCTGTCTCCGTACATCACGGTCGGCTGAAAATTATTTACCTTGGTGCCTGTAGATGTGATGTGACAGGGTACGGCGGAAATTCTGTCGAGAGTCATGCCGTTGTCGGTGTGAGAGAAGGAGGCGCGCAGGATTATTGTATTCGGATAAGAAACCGCGCTGTTGCCGCCGAAGCTGAAATTGCCCAGACTGTAGGCGATATATTTGCCCTTGTACTGCTCAATGCCCTGCAATCGGTGGGGATGATGTCCGACAATTAAATCCGCTCCGGCGTCTATCATGCTGTGGGCGGCCTGAATCTGCCAGTCGTCGGGAGTGTCTGCACCCTCTGTACCCCAATGAACATTAATAACAATTACAGTGCTTTCATCGTTGTATTGAGCTATGTACTTTTCGATTCGCTTTTTGAATTCGGGCTTGTAGGTAGTGCTGACCAGTGAGAGCGACAGCATGACCACTCTGTGATCTCCGCTTTTGATTGCGGCGGGCGAGGTCAGGCTGGTATATCTGATTCCCGAGCTTTTGAGGAACTTGAGAGTGTCGTTAAATCCGTTTTTTAAATAATCAAACGAGTGGTTGTTTTCCACGGTGACAGCCTCGACAGAGGAGTTTTCTAATATTTTTACATATGACGGCTCGCCGCGAAAGAAGAATTGCTTATCCTTATGCTCAGTGGATTCTGTCAGCGCGCACTCAAGATTTATCATGGTTATGTCATCCGCGCCGAATACGTTTTTGGTAAGATCAAATGGATATGTCACGCTGCCCGAATTGCGGTAGACAGCGGGAAACATATTTGCCTTGTCGGTTTCGTTGAAGTAACCGAAGGTGCAGTCGCCCGTGAATGAAATCGTGATGTCTGAAGCGGATTTTTCGCCGTGACAATAAGCTGATAGCGCCGCGCGGCGAAGCCTTTGCTGATTTATATCTAAATCGGTTTTGCCCAGAGCGGAATTCAGCACATTCCAAAGCTGGTCAAAATCTTTGGTTTCGCCTGCGCCCGCATTGCCGTAATCCAGCAGTGCGCGGAGAAATGCGGCATAATCGGCGGCGTTGCCTTTTGATTTTTGCAGCAAATCTGACAGCGACAGCAGCTTTTTGTAAGCGTTATCGCTGCCTTTCAGCGCAAGCTCCTTCACATTTTTGGTTATGGAGTTTTTGGCATTTTCATAAACCGATACCTTTGCGCTGCAGGTTATCTCATTCGAGATTGAGGCGGTTATCTCAGCTTGCCCCTCGGATACGGCGGTTACATTTCCGCTGCTGTCAACTGAGGCGATATTTTTATCCGAGCTGAACCATTTAATATTGTCTGCTTTTTTAGCGTCGGAAGGTGTTGCGGCGCACTTATAGGATTCGCCTACTCCGAGAGAAAATTCAGTGTCCGACAGCACCAGCTCTGTTTTTTGAGATGAATGACTTTGTGTGAATTTGTCCGACGGTGAAGAATATGCATTGGCGTTAGCCTTTTCACTTTTTTCGCTTAGCCCTATGTAGACAAGTGTGGTGAGAGTGCCGCAAATCAGCAGCAGAATCAGAGCTACCCTTGCAACTCTTTTCAAGATCGACAAGCCCCTTTCATAATGTATTCAGAGAATATTTTTGGTAATGCTGAGGACATTTATTCCGAATGTGCCGCGTTATTCCAATCGTATTCACGAAGACTTCCGAAATTTTGCAGTTCGGGATAGTTCCACTGACGCAGAACCTCGTAGACGCCCACGGCTACGGCGTTTGAAAGGTTAAGACTGCGCGCCTCGCCGATCATGGGCAGGCGCACACAGCGGTCGGGATTTTCAAAAAGCAGCTTTTCGGGAAGTCCCGCCGTTTCCTTGCCAAACACAAGATATGCGTTGTCGGGATATTTTATGTCCGAGTGGGTGTTTCTCGCCTTGGTGGTGAAATAATAGAACTGACCGCCCGCATTTTTGGCGAAGAAATCGTCCAGCGAATCGTAATATGTAATATCCAGCAGATACCAGTAATCCAACCCCGCGCGCTTGAGCTTTTTATCGTCAACCTTGAAGCCCATCGGCTCGACCAAGTGAAGCCTTGCTCCTGTCGCGGCGCAGGTGCGCGCAATATTGCCTGTATTCTGAGGAATTTCAGGCTCTACAAGCACAATATTCAATTTTGCCATAATTTTACAATCATCCTTAAATTAATTTTTTGCCGCAGCATTAATGAAACGCTGATTAAAGGTGTATTAATTAGCGTTTCCGGAATTGGCTGACAAACATACATATATTATAATGAATGAAAAATGCCGCGATGTCAATAATAAAAATGCGGATAAGTCAAATAATTGTTGAAAATTGTTTGACTGGCCGCATAAATGTGAAATTTATTACAAATAATATGTATTTTTGGGGTGAAAAAATGTTGTACAGAACCACGAGAATGATTAAGGGAATCGGCATAGGCTTGGCTATCGGCATGGCTGTAGGCGCGGCGGGATGCGGCTGCATGTGCGGCATGCCCGGCAAGCGCAAGCTGAAGCGCAAAATAATGCATACGGCGGACAGCATGGGAAATGCGCTGGAAAATATCTGCTGCATGATAAGATAGTCACAAAAGCTTAAATAAGGCATATTATGTTATTGCGCTGTCAATCTTACGATATAAGGCAGCGCAATAACTTTTGAAAGGCGTGTATTAAATGAATATCAATTCAAAAATTATGCCCGAAATAGCTGAAATTATACTTAATTCTACACCCGCTGCCATAGCCGAGATTCACGGCTCGTCTGAGTATCCCGATATAGTGGGCAGCACCGCTTTTTATCCCGGGGAGGAGGGAGTGCTGGTGGTGACTGCCGTGACGGGTCTGCCGGTGCCGGAATCGGAATGTGACGGAACGGTACATGCGCTGCATATTCACAACGGCTCGGAATGCAGCGGAAACGCCGCCGATCCATTTGCGAACGCCGGAGAGCATTATAATCCCAACAATTGTCCGCACCCACAGCATGCCGGTGATCTGCCGCCGATATTTGCCAACCACGGCAGCGCGTGGAATGCCGTGCTGACCGACAGATTCGGAATTGACGACATACTGGGCAAGACGGTGATAATCCACAGCTCATATGATGATTTTCAAACCCAGCCGTCGGGCAATTCCGGCGCGAAAATAGCCTGCGGTGTGATTCGCCCGATGTAAATTTTTGTTTTGGAATATCCCCTGCCGTGAATTTTGCTGCGGTCGGGGATATTTTTTCATTTCTGTATTGACAAAAGGAAAAAACAGGATTATACTTAGAGTGTCGAGGCATAGAACCTCAATGCATAGAACATCTTATGAAAAGGGGCGTAAAAAATGTATGACAAAAATTTAATGTCAGCCAGTACCACCATGCTGGTGCTTTCGATTCTCAATGAGGGGGATGGTTACGGCTATTCCATAATCAAGGCGTTGGAGCAGCGGTCGGAAAATGCCTTCTCGCTCAAGGAGGGCACGCTTTATCCGATTTTGCACGGTCTGGAGAACGAAGGCTTGGTGTCGAGCTACGAGATGACCGACAGCGGACGCAAGCGCAAGTATTATCACCTTACCGACAGCGGGCGCAAGGCTTATCAGGACAAGCTGGCGGAGTGGGAGTCGTTTTCATACGATGTAAACAAGGTGCTTTACGGCGATGCGCTGCCGCAGGCTTAAAAGGGATTGACGGAGGTTTTTGAGCGATGGAAAAAGAGAAAAAAATCAAGCTGCCCGAAATTGCTGACAAGTGGTGTAAATCGGTGACCCGACAAATTACGTACATCCCCGACAGAGGCGCTGTTTACCGTGAAATGGCGGCTCATATCGAGGACATAGCCACAGATTACAGGTATTATGACAAAATGTCCGCTGTGGAAGCATATGCCAAGGCAGTGGAGCGCATGGGTAACGCTGAGGAAATAGGAAAAGAACTGAACAAGCAGCACAAGATCAGAGTTGGAATAATGTTTATTGTATCTAAAATCGTAAGCATTGCGGCATTGGCAATGCTGGCTTTGAGCCTTGTGTTCGGATTACTTAATTGGGGTTTTTTGTGGAATGATTATTCTTCAGACGACTATGACTTATTTAAATATAAGGATCTCGAAAAGCTGTATGAATACGCTCAGAATAATGACGGTTCTAAAAAGATTTCCAGTACGGACTATGAGGTTCTTTATTATCGTTCTTATTATGATAATGACTTAAAATCTGAATATATTGTGCCGGTGACTGCTTCGGATGAACCTATATACAATATAGAAAAGCTGGATATAATCGAGCCGGATTTAAAATTTAATATGTGTGATTTCTCAATGAAGGTTGACAAGGTAAAGGTGGGTACGATGCCGGAAATTGTACCTGAAATATTAAAAAATGCTTCAGGTACAGACAAGTGGAAAGATTATATTTGCCAAATGGATATATCTGCATTTACGTTTAAACCGTGGAACAAATTTGATTTTTTTAATTACCTTGAAATATACGATGACAAGGGGTGTAAGGTGGACTTTGAATATGTTACCATGCGTCACAGCGCTTGGAACTATGATATACAAATGGAAATCAATTTTGACGATTATCTTGATAAACGACCGCAGTATGTGGATTTTACATTTGATAAGGGCGATTATGATGTATCCTTTAGAATTCCGATGACTGATTCACAGGAGGACAGAAAATGAGCAAGCTGAAAAGTGAAAAGAAATTTTATAAGCCGAAAAATAAAATTTACGCTAAGCCGCAAAAAATTGTTCGCAATTTTGTTTTTAGCTTGATTTTTATTGTGTCGAGTTTGGTTATAACATATTGTCTTGCCTGGGTGTCGAATGACTTCCCGCTTCCCACCAAAAAAATGGCAATGCACAGGTGTGAAGATGCTAACTTTGCCGAGCGTTCAGAAATTGTAGAGGTATGCCGCAATGACCGATTGAATTACATAACCGGGAATCATGTGTCAATTATAGGATTGACGCCGAAATATATTCATCTGACTGTCGCGCGTCATGTGGGAGTAGGTGCTGTACAGTTCATGTATCGCCCTGTGTCGTTTATGAATATACCTCGTTCTGCGGACGGGGTGGATTTTGTACCTCTGCCGGTCTATGCGAGCGGTGAATCGACGTATAACGATGTGTATAATCCGGACGGATATAACCCGATGGAATATACCAAGGAGGCTATGGGCGATGATTACTATGATCTTAACAGCGGCATTGGCGTAATAATTTGCAATAATGAAGATATTGATTATATGGATATAGATCTTTATTACAATGAAGATTCTCCCTATCAAATGAGCGAGTGCAAATATAGTCACATAGAGAAAAATGAGAGTGGGGTGTATCCGCTTAGATATTTGACAGATGTAAGCTTTATAGGATTTAATTTAGTTGAATGTGATCTGGGTCAATTATATTTCAATATGGCTCCCAATTATCGCAGTAATTACGAAGGTTATTTACAATCCAAATTTGATAATCCGCCTCAAGTTGCAGTCAGAGGCTACGATAAATCGGGCAAATTGGTTATAGAAAAGGTCTTTGATGAATAGCGTATGTTTGTAAATAAAATGTAAACTTATAAAAATTTCCTTGACCGTAACCTAACGTAACGCTTTACAATGTAATTATCAGTTCATGAATTGAAATAATTTCGATTGAGGTAACACATATGCCTGATAAATTATATACGGCGGGAGAGCTTGCCAAAATGGCGGGGGTTTCGCTGAGAACCGTGAGGTTTTACGACAGCAAGGGAATACTCAAGCCGATTGCCCACTCTGATTCGGGTTATCGTTATTACGATTGCAATTCTGTGGAGCGGCTGCAAAAGATACTCATGATGAAATTCATCGGTTTTTCGCTGGAGCAGATTCAGCAGATAATGTCGAGCGACGGCGATAGCGTTAAACTGTCGCTTGCCGCGCAGAAAAATCTGCTGCTGGAGAAAAAGGCGCATATTGAAGCTATAATATCCGCACTCGACGAGGCTCAGGGAATAGAGGGCGATGAGCTTTGGGAAAAGCTGTCGGAGATAATGAAATTCACCGCGCAGAAAGAGAAAATCATTACCCAATACGCCGATGACAGCAATTTACAGCGGCGGATAAATATACACGCATACAGCACGGCGGAAACTCCGTGGATGCAGTGGGTGTTTGACCGACTGGAAATTTCCGGCGGAATGAAAATTCTGGAAATCGGCTGCGGCAACGCCCTGCTCTGGCGTGAGAATATCGACCGGATTCCCGAGAATACCGAGATTTACCTGACCGATTATTCACAGGGAATGGTGGAAAGCGCGGAAAATCTTCTCAGCGAACTTAAGCCTGAAACCGACAGCCGCGGCATAAAATTCAGATTCGGCACGGCGGACGCAAACGACTTGAAGATATGCGGCAAGTACGATTTGGTCATCGCCAACCATGTGCTGTACCACGTCAGGGAGCGCGGGAAACTGCTGGAGCGTGTTCACGATATGCTGACCGACGGTGGAAGATTCTGCTGTACCACCATAGGACAGTTTCACATGGAAGAACTGAACCGCATGCTGACTGAGTTCAGCGGCGAAATTCAGTCTCCGTTTTTTGAAATGTCAGATGAATTCACACTGGAAAACGGCGGGGGACTGCTTGAAAAAGTGTTCGGCCGTGTGGAAAAGGAAGAGCAGGACAGCAATCTCATTGTGGACGATGCACGGGCGATTTACGATTACGTTTACTCCTACCCCGGCAATGTCAAGGAAATTTTGGATAAGCGCGGCGGTGATTTTATCGCGATGATTCGGGAGAAAATCGAGAAAGAGGGCGCAATGTTTATCCGCAAATCCCAGGGCATTTTTACCTGCAGCAAGTAAAAGCTTAATATAAAACCGCCGACACATCAAATTTTTGCGATGTGTCGGCGGTTAATTATTTTTTTATTATAAATGAGCGAATATGTAAAATTGCACAATAAATCATAATTTATCTGCGTGACGTCCACTCGCAAATCTTCGATTTTCTCGTTAGTTTTTTATGAGCTTCGCATGGGTGCTTTTTTCTATTTTAAGTCTTTGCTACACTTTAGCTTTGTGGTGGCTTTGCCCCCACGCCCCCACGAAGGGCGCTGCCCCTCGACCCCGCCAAGAGGACCAGTCCCCTTGGATT
>JAQXFQ010000060.1 GCA_029005175.1 Bacillota bacterium | reverse complement strand
TGCAACGATACAATCACATGGACCACAAGCAGCAAGTATATTGCAACGGTAACACCCAAAAACGACGGCAAAACCGCAACTGTGACGGGTCTTAAAAAGGGCACGGCAACAATTACCGTAAAAACCGGCAGCGGCAAATACCAGAGAATTAAAATTATTGTAACTCAGTAATCATTGCTTTTAATGAAACGCTGAAATGAAATCACGCCTTCAGTCGCATTTGACTGAAGGCGTGATTTTTTTGTTATCTGATGATAATTTTATACGAATCAAAGAATAATAGCACCACAAATTTATTAAAATATATTCATACACAAAAATTCACCGAAAGGTCAGACAAGCGTGAAAAAAATTACCGTATGTGGTCAGCCTGCAAAAAGCGGCAGCGTTTATATTCTGGCAGATAAAACAACAGACAAAACAGGTCAAAGAATCGCCTCTTGTCTGTGCAACTCCTCCACCTGCGTCGATATGGGACTTAATATAATTTATCGCTGCGGCACAATAGAGCAATTCGACAACAGCGCAATTATCATACTGCTGGGTGGAGAAAAATCCGCTCAGTGCTGCCCCGCCGGTCTGCCTGTTGCCGTAAGCTCTTCCAACCGCTCTGCCCTGCGTATTCTCGGCAGCCGCAGTCAGCACGCCATAATATGCGGAATGTACGCGCGCGACACCCTCACTCTGTCAAGCTATGACCGCGACTGCGCACTGGTAGCATTGCAGCGCACACTGCTGTCGCTCAGCGGTGAAGAAATCGAGCCGAGGGAAATCAAGGTTCACCTACGCCAATCAATTCCGTCTACCGACATTCCGCTGATTACCGCTGCGCTGCTGCTCAACGGCGGCTGTAATCAAAACGAGTTTGAAGTATGAAAAAACTCACCCACATCTGATGACGTGGATGAGCTTTGTTAGGAGCTGTTATCTTTTTATCTGACCGAAGCTGTATGCGGAGGGTCCTGCGACTACCTCAAATGCATCCACTGAGGCAAAGCAGTAGGCGCTCCATGCGCACAATGCATCCGCCAGCACGGAACCCGGCTGAACAGGTCCGTCGCGCTTTTCAGCCTTGAGAATATCGTAAACAACTTTCATCATCGGCGCAATATCGGCAAGATCCTGCTGCAGTGAAAACAGGCTTGCAAGTTTGACCTCGGGCATAAGCTCCTGCGCAAAGAATATGTATTCCTGATAGGCGGGAATATACATGCCCTCGTCAACCGGCATGGAGCAAAGCGTCGGGAACGCGCCGGCTTTCTTGTAGTTATTTCTATCGCACTGCTCAACTATGTCATTGGCGTGGAAAATATCCTGCTCGGTAACATCGCGAATATCCCGTCCCGCCTCATACATAAGCTGAGCTGTAGTCCAGGCAAGCGAGCGCAGAGCGATTATCTGATTTTTGCTGCGTATAATGCCGTAATGAAGCTCACATTCAAGGTCATTGTTGGCTCTAAATTCGAGATCAGGCACATGGAAAAGCTTTGTGACAAAATGCGCCCCATCTACAAGCTGATCTGCCAGCTTTGCGTCAACAGGCTCAAGCACGAAATTAAGGCGTTTCTCCAGAAATCCGTTTTCCACCTGTCGAAGCTGCAGGTCCGGCTTAGTGGTCGCCATCGGGCGGTTTCTGCCCAGCTCTATCATGTCGTTCTGCTCGGAGTTTTCGGACGTACTGTTCATTTTCTCCTCAATTTCGCGGGCAAAATTCAATACATTCTCGAAATCCTCTGCCTTTGATTCATTTTCAGAAGCATTGGATATACGCGGCGCGCTGCCACTGCGAATCACCTCAAAGCTGTCACCGTAATCAGCCAGCATCTGACGGTTTGATTTGCGCATATGCTTGATGAATTCATTATTTATGTCCTTGTAATAGAGCTGCTTCAATACATTCTGCGACGGAATCAGGCGGCTTCTCGATATAAAATATCTCTCAACCATTTGAGAGGGGTCAAGATATGCGTACTTCACAAACTTTATGAAGTAAAGCAAACCCCAGCCGCCTTCCGCAAGATCGCGGTCGCCGATTGCGTTGGCAAGTCCTGCAAGAATGTTCTCCTGCGTTGCATTGTCGAAGCCTCGGAAAATCATGCCTATTGACTGCACATCGACATCAATATCATCGCCCGGAGACGGAAGCCATGCGCTTTGGTTTATTTCATAACAGAATTTTATGTCAGGCATCATTTTATAGAGATGTCGGCGTACTTCACCTAATGCGTAACGCTGTCCGAACTGATGGAATATCATCACAAGGGCATGCATTGCAACCTCGACCTTGGCGTCAAGAATCGTGAGGTGTTGATTTTCCACCTGGATTTCATGGTATCTGCGCGTTGCCTCAAATCTTCTGCGGAACTCTGTGGCAGTCGCACAGTTGAGCCACACCGCATTTGCGCTGTCGCCGTAAATTTCACGCAGCACAGTCTGACGAATATTCGCGCTGGCGGGAGTTTCATAATTAATATCGCCGCAAAGATGCTGAATAGCCTGTACCAGCAGCCAGCTCACGGTTTTACCGCCGCGTGCCACCAACCGCGCCGCGTCATCTATATGGTGAATCGGGTCGGGCTGTTCACGTCCTCTGACCGGCGGATAAACCGCGTCGAATGATATGAAAAGGTCGTCAAACACAGCCATCACGGCATTCTGCGGCAAGGTGTAGTCGGTATCTCCGTTCATCTCGGAATACAAACGCAAAATCGTAAATGCCGCCGCCTGCAAATTGTAATTATCATCACCTATAATCTCAACTTCGTCGGTATTTCTGGGCTTGACCATAGCCTCAACATCGACCTTCACATCCTGCGGCAGTACAGCCTTAAGAACCTGTCGCCTTGCCACTGAGTCACCGAGAAGAATATAAGTCTGGTCGTTGACACGCTCCAGACTGCCGTCATCAGCGTGATAAATAAACACATCCGTTGAAAAAGGATGCTCGTATTCGTCGCCGTTTATATGCAGTGTGCAATCATAATGCGCGTTGAAGCTGAGCATTTCCTTAATTGCGGCAAAGTCGTAAAAATCAATATATACAATTTCGCGGCAGGGGGAAGCAAGTATCAGATCTCTGCCGTCGGCAAGATCTTTAAGATAATCACTCATGCAAAGCACATAGCTTGCCAGGTCATGCTGAACGTATCTGAAAGCGCTGCAATCCTCTGTTCCAAATGAATAACGCGGACGGAATGTGACATTTTTCATGTTGTTTTCGGCTGCCCGCCACACGAATTCTTCATCCACACCCCAATCAGCCAGCGTCCTCTGTTCCAGATAAAGCAGGCCCATTGTAGTTTCAATTACAACGAATTTCATCAGATTCGGCTCGCATTTTCTGTAAACCAAATCATCTAATTCCTCGTAATAATGGCTGTCGCTGAGTTCTATTTTCAGGCTGTCGCGTATCGCCTCAAAGGTAAAGTGCGAGAATCCCACCTGCTCCAATGTGCGATAATATGGATAATTCGAGTTGGCGTAAAGGTTAGCCTTGCCCACGCCGCGCTCAAACGCAATGCGCCTATAATGAGCGGCTCGTTCTGTCGGGGGATTTTTCATTATTCCCTTTAAGCTGAGGTAAGACGAATATTCGTACTCACCCGAATCCTCAAACAGCGTGGTACACAGGGTAAGCAGGAACTCGCGGAATGTTTCCTCGTCCTCCGGCACACGCAGCTTATATGTAAACCTGTCGAGTGCAAAATCAAGCAGCTTGCGCTTGACCTGTGCGTCCGCCTTTGTGGCAAACATAAAAAGCTTAGCGCGCGTGTTGTTGTTATTTCCGCTCAGGGTGTTTGCGGCGAACTGCGCCATTGCCGCAGTTTCTTTTGGCAGCGCGCCGGGATAAATTTTCATAAACGCGCTGAAAAGCTCTGAGTTGGTCAGATCTGACTCGGACACGCTTTGATGTATGTATAGCAGCATGCCCATAACGCCTGTGCGAATCGCCTTTTCCTCATCGCTCAGCTTCTTGCGGCGCAGCTTGGCTTCCGCATCGTCCACCGTACTGTCTTTCAGCTTGTCCATCTGAATCTGCACGGGGCGGAAATTCTCTTCGTTAATTCCTATATTCTGAGCAACGGGCGACGGCTCGTCGTAGTCGTCATTAATCGGCTCGACCGGCTTGACAGGCTCTGATACAGATGACTTCGGGGCGGAAATATCGTAAACCTCGGGCTCGGGCTGAACCTCATCGGGAATATCAAGCGGTGTGGTGTCAATGTCAAATCGTGCGGGCATCGCGCCAAATGAGTAAACCTTCGGCGGCTCGGCGTCCTCCGTCTCTTTTATATACGGTTCATCTATAACCACAGGCTCAAATTTTTCTTCCTTTTCCTCAATCCCATGCGATTCAAGCACAGACTGGGCGGATTCGGCGGCAGTATCCAAAACCGCATTCTCGCCGGCATTCAAATTGTCGCCGCTAGGCTGTGTCTCTGTTTCAATGTTCTCAGCAGAAGCCTCATCGGTGGCGGCAGGTGAAATAATAGGCGGCTCGGAAGCTGTGACCTTGACCTTTACACGGTCGGCAACAGCCGCCAGCGGGGACTGCTCAACCTTGGTTTCCTCCTCGGCAAACGGCTCGGTCATGGGAACGACGCGAACCTTGCTCGCGCTGCGCTCCTCTTCCAATTCTTCCTCAAGCTCCTCGGCTGCCGTAAACGGTACGGGAAATACCCGCTTAGGCTTGTCAACAATCACGCGAAGCTCTGCTTTCTGCGGCACTTTAATCTGCTTGAAGCCTATTTCGGAAAGCTCGGCCGCTGAAAGATACTTTCCGCATTGCAAGTCATAAAGACGCTGCTCAAATTTTTCAGCTTCATTTTTACGGAATATGTCCCCGAATGCCTCACGCAGAATTTCTGCCGCCTGCTCGCCTCCGCAGACGGGATAGAGCAGCTTGAAGCCCAGCTTGGTCATAAACAGCTTGTCGCCTGTATGCGCTCTTCGGGCTTCCTGGCGAATAATTCTCGCTCCGTTTTCGCGCTCCCACTTGCGTGTGGATTTCTCTATGAGCATAGCCGCGTCTGAATCGTTGATTCCCGGATAAAGTGCGGTTATATCCTTATAAAAATTATCTGTGTCAAAATTATCCTGTGAAACGCGGCTGTGCAGTCTGAGCAGATAAATCAGCATTGCGCCCTCTACGTCCTCGTCGGACGGAATAGGCTCAACAAATCCCGCCGGGTATATCACATTGTCGCGGCTGAACGCAAGATACACGCTCTCCCAATTGAAGCCGGGGAGCAGTGAGAAGTCAGAGTTATCAATGTCGCGGTCAATAAAATCCGCATCGTCTATATCAAACTGCGGCGGGTAAACTATTCTGCGAATTTCTCTTGCCACGGCTATATGGCGGAATCTCAGCGACGGCACCCGGCTGAAATTACTGCCCGAAATATCGCGGCTGTCAAATTTCGACCGTTCCGCGTCAAAACATGCAGGGTACTTAATATCGGTAATATCGGCGGCACCTGCAAGCATATCCCATGTAAGCTGCTTTGCCTTGGAAAAATCGCTGCCCGAAATATCAAGACCCGTAAAGTTGCACTCGCTGAAATCGAAATCCCTGGGATAGATTATTCCGCTGATATTGGCAGCCAGGCGTATATCCTCCCATTTCAGCTTTTTGCAAAGAGAAAAATCACTGCCCGAAATGTCCCGCCCGTAAAATCCGGCGGCAGAGGTATCAAACGACGCGGGATATTTGATGCCGCGTATATCGGTCGCGCTCATTATGTGCTCCCACGAAAGATTGGCCACAAGGCTGAAATCGCTGCCCGAAATATTTCTGGCGGCAAATACAGCGTTGTCAATGTCAAATGTCGGGGGGTACTTGATGGCGGCTATGTCGCTTGCATCCTGTATATGCCTCCAGCGCAGACCGTAAACCACGCTGAAATCGCAGCCGCTTATGTTTCTGTTGTAAAAATTCAGCGAATCGGTATCTATGGTAGACGGGAACACTATACCCGAAATATCCGCGGCTTTTTCGATGTGCTTCCAGCGCAGTCCTTCCACCAGGCTGAAGTCACTGAGGTCAATTTCTCTGCCATCGAAATTTACCAGATCCACCCTGAAATTTGCCGGATATTTTATACCGAAAATTTCGCTCGCCTCGTCAATTTCCTCGGGCTGAAGGTCTGTGCGGTCGCTCAAATCCATAAAAGCGAGCGACTCGCCGCCCAGCACCTTTCGCCGCTGTATAACGACCTCCTCCGGCTGCGCCGCCGAAGCCATCGGCGAAATTATCGGAGCCGTACTGTTCAGGGCATATGGTGAATTCTCACCCTCCGACAGCTTCTCGGCGCCGAATATACCTGCTATATCATCTACTTCCCGGGCAAACTGAGCGGATCTTGTTTCTCCGGGGTCGGCGTCCGAGGGCTTGTATACCATATTTTCCACATTCAATCCACTTGGATCAAACGAAAGTACAGGTGAAAATTCCGATTGCTGTCTGTTATCGGCAGGCTTAGGGAAATCCGCAGATTTTTTGTCAGCATTTGCGGATGCTTCCTCTTCCCTGCGCTTCTCAATTTCATCAATAGCCTGATTTACAGCAGGATTTTCGTAGCGTTTTTTCTTATTTTGATTTTTGAATCTTTTGAAAAAAGCCAATTTTACGACCATCCTTCCAAAAACTTTGAATCTGCACACAAATTAACGCTTTGCAGACTTAATTTTTTAATTTACACGTATTATACACGATACCGAGCAATTGCCGGCGGTTGCGGTAATTGTCGCTTTTCCGACCTTTTTAGCCTTCACCTTGCCGTCTTTGTCTACGGTGGCAACGCTTTCATTATCCGAAGTCCATTGCACGTAGCTGTCGGGCACATTGTCGGGATTTATTTCAACTGACAGCGTGACTGTCTTGCCGCGCTTGACTGTAATATCGTCATTCTGCTCCAGCGTCAGTCCATAGACTGTATACTGCATTTCACCCGAGCTTGTATCGTCCTTGCCCGGCACCGTTGTCGCAATAGTCGTGGACGCCGTCGTCCCCGATGTAGTGGATTCTGATATAAGATTCGAGCCTGAAACATTGTCCGGCACAAAATAATCCTCGTTATAGCTTTCAAGACCCTCATATGTCTTATTTGTGCTGCCCACTATCCATCCGAACGCAAAACCTATAAGCACACCAATCATCATAATAAGGCAGCCCAGCGCAACGAGTATCATATTCTGAGTTACATGAAAACCGGGTTCGACCGCTTCGACTACTATTGCCGAAATGTTGTCATCGCTGTCATCGGTCATAGCAAGGGACATAAGCTCATTTGTATGACCGAACGGATCTTTGCGCTTGGCAAGGCAGACTGTCAGCTCGTCCTCATCTATCTGATCGCTCAGGCCGTCGCTGCATACAAGGAATTTGTCTCCCTTTTTGACCTTGAAGGGCTTTGCGCGGTAAGGCTCCATCTTGCCCTCGCGGCTGTTCATGCCGAGAAACTTGGTTATACGGCCGTGACGAACGCCCTCTTCGGTAAGTGCCACGGATTTCTGCCCTTCAACCGCGACGTGGTCGCGCGTCAGCTTGACAAGCTGCTTATCGCGGTACAGATAAACTCGGCTGTCGCCTACATTATATACATGCGCATTTCCATTCTCGATTATAAGCAAGGCGAGCGTGGAGGCCGTGCGCACACCGCCTGTTTCACGCCTTTGGTCGCGGATAAGCTCATTAGTCTCCTGCATGTAAGCCAGCACGGCGTCATCAGCGGTGGAATCGGTGTCAAATGAAAGTTTGTCCGCAACCGCGTCCAGCCTTGTGGCGGCAACCAGCGAGGCAAACGAGCCGGTATTATTGCGCCCCATTCCGTCGAGAACCGCGAACACATTGACATCGGTGTACTCTCCCGTCTTGATGGCAAAGGGTTTATTTATATTTCTGGGTGTTATGTAATCTCCGTTAAAATAAACATTGTCCTCATTATTACCGCGTGCATTGCCGACATTTGATTCCGCCGCCGCGCGAATGAGAATTTTATTTGCGGTACGCAATGTTTCAATCACCTCAATATACATCTTTAAAAGCCGTAAAGCTGTCTTGTTGTATAATAACATATTTGTATTAAAATACAAAAAACAATTACAATTGTTTACGAATTATTAATAATTCATTTTGCTTACAGCAAATAATATAATGCAGCATTGACTGCAAACGCTGACAAAAAATGCGACATTCAGATTATTGAACGCCGCATCAAGTCTGCCGAACGGTGTATATCGCTATTTTTTCTTTTCGTTGCTGTCTACTTCGTTGTATTCAGGGTATTCAGGTGCTGCCCCATCGCTCTGAGTTTTGACTACTTTGTTTTTTTTGATCATGCCTATCACCGTGCCGATTATACCCGCGACGTAAGCCACATCGTCAAGCAGTCCGACCACTGTAGCCGCGTCACCCGGAATAAAATCAATAGGAGAGATCACCAATATCGCAAGCACTGCTATAAGCAAAACTCTCCATCCGTTGCCGCCGGAGGATTTCTTTCCCGATGGGTTAGGGTTTGGTGTCTGTCCCGAATTCTGATAATAATTTGCCGCCATAGTCATCATCCTTTTTAATAATTTCTGAATTTCATCACGATAAATAAAAAACTCCACCTTTATTATCGCATAAAACTAAGATTTATGCAAGTGTTTTGTAACTATTTGTAAAAATTAAAAATATCATAAAAAATATTACTGTTTATTTGTTGAATAATCGTGCCCGACATGGTATTATTATAGTATAATATTGATAAGGAATGATATTTTATTATGTTAAAAAATATCAAGCACAGTGCGATTCGCAGCGGTTTATGTGTCGGAGGCTTTGCAGGATGGTATCTTACGGTAATGTACATATGCGAGAAAAGCCTGGAAATATACGGCACCTCCGACCTTTTTTCATCCATGCAAATAATATTCGGCGGTTCACTGCTCACCATACTGGCGATAATGCTGCTGCTCACCTCTCATCTGGATTTTGAGGGGCTGCTCAACCATCGCTATTTCCGCATAGTTCCCGCCATACTCATGGCGGAAAGCGGACTGGCACTCGCCTTTACCAACGCCGACTCTTTCAGCATATATGCCGACATTACGGGTATATGCGCCGCCTTCGGGGTTCCGGCGGTATTCTCGTCACTGCTGGATGTTAAGGTGGGGCAGCGGTTGTTTTCGGCGGCAATCGGCACGGCAATCGGAGGCGGTGTGCGGCTGCTGGACGAAATTATCTACGCCCGTATGGACATGACGCGTGGTATTTATGTGCTCGCCGTATTGTCGGGACTGCTCGCTCTTATGACGGTGCGTTCATCAGGATTTTCGCGCGAAGAAATGCCCATCATCAGCTATTCCGAAACCTCCGCCAAAAATCTGCTGCGCAGGATTCCGTCGGCATATGCGCTGCTTTTTCTGCTTGCGCTGGCCTACTATTTCTGCTGCGGAAAAATGACGTTGCTCGGAGCAGAGCTTTACGCTCCGTCTTTCAAATCATATGAAATATTCAGTTATATTCCATTTATAATAACAGCCGTCATCATAGGTTTATTTATCAGATTTCACAACATCACGCCTATATTTATATTTGGCATGTGCTTCATCACCTATTCGGCGATAATGCTGTATC